>LNDT01000034.1 GCA_001464715.1 Bdellovibrionales bacterium Ga0074137
AATGAAAACACCGAAGCAATTCGAAGAGGAATTCAACAACCAGGTTTAACGCTGGACGACTGAAGTAAAAAGTGGCCCGAATAATCAGGTAAGCTCACTATGCTTTGAGGTTCAGTAACAAGCTAAAGCTTTTGTCCCCGATTGAGAAATACGAATTTTTAATCGACCAAAGGCCCGCGTTACTAGGGCGTGTTCCGCAGCACCTCATCGCTAGTTACCTAGGAATAGCCCCTGAGACTTTAAGTCGAGCACGAAAACAGATGGTCACCGCCGCCTATTGATTACGATCAATGGCTCAACCTCCTCTGTGATTTAAGTTTAAAGCACTTAAATCATCGGAGGAAAGAGTGAAGCTATTTGTAATCCTAGTGCTAATTTGTTTCTCGCCAAAATTGAAAGCTGACGTCGAAGGATCGAAGTTCTTCATCGGTAGCTCAGCTTTCATGTTGGCAAACCTGGACAGCAGCGACGAACCACCTAACTTTTATCAACTGAACTTTGGATACCAGCTGACGAAAAAAGATGTGGTGTCGATCGAGGCGATAACCTGGAAATACTATGCTCCCTTGGGAATTCCCTGGGAAGAAATGTCGAGCAAATCTAACATTTTTCCGGGTCGAGTTGATGCGGTAGGTATTGGTCTGGCCTATCAAAGATTTCTTTGGGGCAATGTCTATTCGGCTCTTCATGCGACTTGGTTTAAACAGGAGTATGTCGGAACTAGTGGAGCAAAGCTAAGCGAGGGCGAGCAACTCTTCCTCACCTTTCGATTGGGTTATCATATTAAGATCGGAAGCTTCGCATTTCTTGAGCCAAACCTAGCTGTGACCCATTGGCCGATCAACAGGGGCTTGCCACCGGCTTTCCAAGCGCAAGAAGATCGCTGGGGAAAGTTTCAAGTGGAGCCAGGTTTACATTTTGGATTCCTATTTTGAGTTCGAACCGGAGCTAAAAAATGAAAGCGATTGTCTACGAAAACTACGGTGGCCCAGAGGTCCTAAATTTGATCGAGGTCCCCACACCGAAACCTCGAAAGAATGAAATTCTCATTCAGATAATGGCGACGTCTGCTACGACAGCGGATTGGCGACTGAGAAGCTTAAGTCTGCCGTACGGATTCAAATTTATCGCCCGTCTGATCTTTGGATTTAATAAACCTCGACAAAAAATACTGGGAACTGAGCTTTCCGGATTAGTTGTTGGTCTTGGAATGAATGTCAGAAAATTTAGAATTGGAGACAAAGTCATTGCTCAGGTCGGAGCAAGAATGGGCGCGTACGCCGAATACTGCTGTCTCAATGAAAACAACGTGATCGTAAAAAACCGGATTGTCTAAGTTTTGAAGAAGCTGCCACGGTTAGTTTTGGCTTCACCACGGCGTGGTCCTATTTGCTCATCAAAGGTAAAGTTCAAGCCGGGCAGTCCGTTTTGATTCATGGTGCCTCTGGCTCTGTCGGCACCGCTGCGATCCAAGTCGCAAAGCACCTTGGCGCACAGGTGACTGCCGTGAGCAGCACGCAAAACCGCGAGCTGGTAAAATCGCTGGGCGCCGATTTCTTTATCGACTACACAGCTTCGGACTTCACCGGAAATGGAATTCAGTATGATTATATTCTGGATAGCTTCGGAAATTTAAACTTCGAAAAAATTAAAAACTCACTATGCCCAAAAGGAAAATTCATAGTCGTCTCGGGCGATCTGCCGCAACTACTAAAATCGCCGTTCCTAAATATGATTCAAAGTAAAAAAATAATTGCCGCCCCGGCCACTGAAACCTTGCACACGCTGCAAACGATCACAGACTTATTCGCTCAGAAAAAATTGGTCCCGGTGATCGACCAAGTATTTCCCATGGACGACATTCGCAAAGCCCACGCCTACATCGAAAAAAGACACCGCAAAGGCAACGTAGCAATCACCATTTCAAACAGAGATTGAACCGTACTTATGGAAGGTCAGCCGCGGCTACGGAGAAAATTTGGTCGGCGCGACTGGACTTGGTACCTGCGACCGTGCAAGCGCGTTGGGATGTGCAGCGCACATCCTGACGTGATGCGCACCCGAGACGAACGAGCGAAGCGAGTTCGTCGGAGGGTCAGCCGCGGAAGCGACTAGGTCGCTACGACCGAAGAAAAGAGGAGAGGAAGCTAGTTTTGGAAGTTGGTCGGCGCGACTGGACTTGAACCAGCGACCGTGCAAGCGCGACAGAAGTGCCAGCGGCACTTCTGTCATGATGCGCATCCGAGTTCGCTAAGCGCAAAGCGCGAAAGCGAACGGAGGATCAGCCGCGGAAGCGGCTAGGTCGCTACGATCGGAGAATAAGGGAGAGGAAGCTAATTTTGGAAGTTGGTCGGCGCGACTGGACTTGAACCAGCGACCTCTTGCACCCCAAGCAAGTGCTCTACCAGGCTGAGCCACGCGCCGAATCGGAAATGAATCCTCAACCTAATAACATCCGCCACGTCGATCAAGCTGAAAGCGAAAACTTCGCCGTAGCAGGCATTTCAAAGGTGTTGTCGTAAATTCAGGTTACCGTGGGTCAGCCGGCCCCGAAACACCGGTGAGCGACAATCTATTCATAGATGGGAAGCTTTTAACGGTCACCAAATGGCCTAGCGGTTGCTACCGGACTCTGGCCGGTCGACTGCTTTCAAACTCATCGATCGGATCCTGATGGGGAGGATATTTTGCTGACAGTCGCACTTTCTGCTCTCGCTAGTGTCGCTTTGATGGCCACAGCCACCGCTCAGGCTCAATCCAGCGTACCCGATTTCTCGCGGCCCGGCGGCCAATGCGCTGCTCTTTTTCGCCCAGCTCCTATGACCGGGAAAGAATTGGCTATCACCTATAATCCAAGTGCGGGTATCGTCTCGGCCGACGGTACTCCGCTCCAAAGTCCACTTCCTATCGGATTAAAAAACTTAGATCCGGCGGCCGCTATAGTTGTCGCACGTAACACCGAGATTTTTTCTAAGAAACAACTCGACGATCAACTGGCGAAAGCAGATGACGACATCCCGAAGGAACTTCGGAACCTTTACGGTAAAATGTCCGCACGCGGAAACCAGCGCTTCCTCATTCAACCGCGAAGCCTTGATATCTTAAACGAGCTTTACGAGTCGATGCCGAACTTTAAACCGGCCCTTGATCAGATCAAACGCTCGATCGCGATTTCGATCGCTGCTGGCGAACCGCTGCGGTTCCCGCCGATCATACTTCTTGGCGATCCGGGTATTGGTAAAACCTATTTCGCCAGCAAAGTTTCGGAAGCTCTGGGCACCGGTTTCGAATTCATATCAATGGACAATGTAACGGCTGGCTGGGTTCTGTCCGGCTCAAGTAGTCAATGGAAAGACTCAAGAATGGGTCGCATTGCAAAAACTTTGATCGAGAAGGACTTTGCAAACCCCGTCATTGTTTTAGATGAAATCGATAAAGTATCCACCAATGCCCAGTACAATCCACTGGCTCCGCTCTACAGCCTTTGGGAAAAGGGAACGGCTAAGAAATTTAAGGATGAGTTCATTGAAGAAATTGAACTTGATGCAAGTCACATCAATTGGATCGCCACCGCCAACTATGTCGATCAAATTCCAGCACCAATCCGAAGTCGAGCGATCGTGGTCAATATCAAACCACCTGATCGCGCGCAGCTTGAAGTCATCGTAAAGAACGTCTTGAAGAATGAGCTGAGTGACTATCCCAACTTGAAGTTCTCGAACGAAATTTCAACTGAGATCTTCGAAGCTCTCTCAAAAGAATCTCCGCGGGAAATGCGAAAACTTCTTTTAGGAGCTATCGGCAATGCCGTTATTAAAGGTCGAACGGTCATTCGACTCGAAGACATCGATCTCACGATTGTCGAAGCCGAGCGAACGTCTCGTCCAATCGGGTTTGGCACTCAGCACTGAGGTCGTTGTCGGCAGATCGAAGACTTAAAGAGCCGCGCGAAATCTTGCGATGTCGGCTTTCATAGTTCGGAGCTCCTCTAGAGCGCCGGACTTCATTTCTACCAATTGAGAAACAGCTCCGCGCTCTTCTTTCACTTTTGAGCGCAGCTCGCGTAAGCGCGATCGAGCGCCTTCGATCGAAAATCGATCTTCATAGAGAAGTTTTTTAATGATCATCGCGGTTTCAACATCGCGACGAGTATAGGCACGCTGTCCTTTGCGACTTTTCTTTGGGCGAAGAGCTTCGAACTCTGTTTCCCAAAATCGCAAAACGTACGGCTTCACACCGACAAGGTCGGCCGCATCACCAATTTTGAAAGCCATTCGATCTGGAATACCATCAAGCCCTTCAGTAAGACTTGCGCTGGGAGCGACTTCGACAAACGACAGTTCGGCAAGAGCCATCGGAAGCATTTCAAGTTCGTCTGTGGGAAGTACCGCATCCATGGTTCACTCCTTGCGACTATGAAGTCGTCATCGGGTCGCGTTTTCAGGCCGTCGCTAATCTAGTCGTCGTCCTGAAGACCTGTGGTGTCTTCGCCATTCAACATCGCTTTTAAAACTTGAGAAGGGCGAAATGTAAGAACGCGACGCGCGCTGATTTTTATCTGCTCACCCGTTTGAGGGTTCCTGCCGACGCGCTCGTTCTTCTCACGAACAACGAAATTTCCGAAACCGGAAATCTTCACTTTGTCGCCTTTGTGAAGAACATCTTTGAGTGTCGAAAAAACCATTTCAACAAGCTCTGAAGCTTCTTTTTTCGAGAACCCAATCTTCGAATAAACTTTTTCGACGATATCGGCCTTCGTCATTGTCGAACGACTCACCTCGCGACCCTTGCGGCCACCGGCTTCGTCATTTGAATCATCGATCGACTTTTTCGCGGCGCTGGCTTCTTTAGGCATAAACCCCTCGACTCAAAGGATTCGACAAGACAAGCCGTCTGTCACCAACAAAAGAGCTCGTTCTATCGGCTAAACACTTGATTTTACCCACGAACCACGGCCCCATGCTTCTGACAGACCGCATCGACGAGCTTGCTTTTAAGAGCATTCACTGTGTCGTCATCAAGCGTACCTTTGAGTGACTGAAAGACCAGACGAACGGCGATAGAGCGTTTACCTTCGCCAAGGCTCGCTCCCTCAAAAACATCAAAGACATCAAGATCTCGAAGAAGTCCGCGACTTTCAGCGTCCATCAAGCGAGCGGCCTCGGACATAGTTTCAACAATAGCACCGGCCGAAATCTCTTTTGCCGCTACAAAAGCAATGTCTCGCTCAATCTTAGGGAAAGCTGAGAGTGGTTTGTAGGAGGGCTTGGAAACTTTGGTCATCAGTGCGTCTAAGGAAACTTCACAGACCGCTGCACCCACCCGGATCTTGTCCTCTGACAAAAGCGAGGGATGAACGGCACCCAAGAAGCCAACGGCCTGACCATTGAGCGTAAGGCGTGCCGACTTTCCGGGATGAAGAAACTTTGGCGCTTCGCCATCTTGAAAAAGCTCGAATTTAAAATTTGAAAGACCAAAAATTCGCGCGAAACTTTCGACAATACCTTTTAGAAGCATCGCAGTCTCTGGCGCAGCACTTCGACCCCACAGATCCCCCTCACCGCCCCAAAAACAAAACGCGAGACGCGCTTCTTCGCCGAAAGCTGTTCCGCCGTAGCGCTCGGTGCGCTCACCGGCTTTGTGAGATGAAACACCGACCTCGAAAAGTCTGCCCTTCTCGTTGCCACTTCTAAAATTAGAAACAAGATTTCGGTAGAGTGATGGGACAAGAAGACGCCTCATAACGTTGATCTCTTCGTTCAATGGATTCACGATTTTAACATCGTGATCACTTACGAAAAGACCGGCCAAACGAAGCTTTTCAGCATCCCCCATGAATTCGCGCTGCTTCACATCGCTGGTAAAGGCATAGTTCACAGCCTCTAAGCACCCAAGGCCCGCCAGAATTCGGCGAACCCGCATTTCGGTCAAAGCCAAACCGTCGTGGCTCGCGGGACTGAAACTTCCGCTGGGAAGAGATTCAGGAAGTTTGTCGTAGCCATTGAGTCGAGCAAATTCCTCGACCATATCCATCTCGATATGAAGATCCGTTCGGTGACTGGGCGCTTTGAAGCGGTAAACACCGGGATTGACGACGCGAAGTTCTCCGCCCAATCGCTTTATCCACATCTCAAAATCCGACGCTTCAATTTTGTAACCCAGACGCGATTCGACCGTAGAAAGGCTAATCGAAATTTCCTCTCGCACCAAGGGCTCTGGAAACACATCAAGCTTCGCTTCCGAAGCTTCGCCGCCGGCGATCTCCAAAAGTAAACTTGTGGCGCGGTCTAACACCAACGCCGTCGTTTCCGCATTCACACCGCGAGCAAACCGATAACCAGAGTCGGTGCTGAGACCAAATTTTCGCATCGTGCGGCGGACAGCACCCGGAGTAAAATACGCCGCCTCTAAAAATATATCCGTTGTTGAATCACTGATTCCGGAATTCTTACCACCGACAACGCCCGCCAAAGCGACGGCGCGCTCGCGGTCTCGAATTGTGAGTTCTGTCCCATCAAGAGTGAGCTCTGTCCCATCGAGAGTTTGAAACGTCTCACCTTTTTTTGATCGCTCGACTGAAATCGAAAGACCTTTGATCTCTCGCACATCAAACGCGTGAAGCGGCTGCCCCATTTCCATCATCACGTAGTTTGTCACGTCGACGACATTGTTGATGCTCTTTAATCCCGAAGCCTCAAGCCGACGCTTCATCCAGGCGGGACTTGGGCCTACTTTCACGCCGCGCACGTGGCGTCCTGCATAACGCGGACAAAGATCCAGCGCCTTGATGTCGACACCGACGTCTCCCGACCACGTGCCCGCTTTGATTTCTATTTTAGGAGTTTTAACCTCTCGGCCCAGTAGACATCCTACTTCCAACGCCAACCCATAGTGACTGAGGCAATCGGCACGGTTGGGAGTCACCTTCAATTCAAAAATAATATCATCGAGCCCTTGATGAGCCGCGAATGATTTTCCAATGACCGCGGCCGCCAGACCCTCGCTCGGTAAAATCATAATTCCAGGCGAATCGCTTCCGGCTGGCAAAAGTCCCAATTCTTTTTCCGAACAAAGCATTCCGCCCGATTCGATTCCGCGTATCTTTGAATGCTGAATCGAAAAATTTCCTGGCAACACCGCGCCTGGCAGTGCCACGACGACGCGGTCTCCTTGATTGTGATTCTGAGCGCCGCACACGATCTGATGAACCACGCCATCGCCTGTCGTCACTTGGCACACTGATAGCCGATCGGCCGAAGGGTGTCTTGCCTTTTCCAAAATGTGGCCCACGACGACATTTTGAAACACTTTTGCCTGGTCGTCGATCGACTCGACCTCAAGTCCCGCATTGGTCAAAATTTTTGACAAAGCTTCTGGGTTTTTTGAAAACTCGGCGACATCGACAAATTCATTCAGCCAGCGAAGTGAGATTTTCATACCGAGAATTGCTCCAAGAAGCGCACATTGTTTTCACTGAAAAGACGAATATCGTCGATCCCGTACTTGATAATCGCCATACGTTCGATACCGAATCCAAATGCAAAGCCCTGCCACTCTTTCGGATCAAGGCCTGAGTACGAAAGAACGTTCGGATGAATAAGACCGCTTCCGCCGATTTCCACCCAGCCCGTATCGCTGCACATGCGGCAGCCTTTTCCTTTGCAAACGGCACACTGACAATCGACCTCCGCCGAAGGTTCCGTGAACGGAAAAAAGCTTGGCCGAAAGCGCGTCTTCAAACCTTTTCCGAAAAACTCTCCGACAAAATAGGTGATCGTTCCTTTGAGCTCGGCCATCGAAACTTTTCGATCAACGCAGATGCCTTCAATCTGATGAAAGTTCGGAGAATGCGACACGTCGCTATCACTTCGAAATACACTTCCAGGCGCTGCAATTCTTAAAGGCGGCTTTTCGTTTTCAAAAGTGCGCACCTGAATGGGCGACGTGTGCGTTCGCAGAACATGCGTCTCATCGATGTAGAAAGTGTCCTGCATATCGCGCGCAGGATGATCTTTAGGAACATTTAAACCTTCAAAATTATTTCGATCCGTTTCCACCAAGGGTCCCGTACGAATCGAGTAACCCATGCGCGACAAAATCATCGAAATTTCTTCTGTCACAAGGCTCACGGGATGCTGCGCCCCTCGCCCGGCAGGAACTCCTGGAAGGGTCAGATCAAGAACTTCACTCTTTAATTTTTCCTCAAGTTCGCGCGTTTTCAGCGCCGACTCGCAGGACTGATAAAGAGCCTCAAGCGCCTGCTTGGCCTCGTTGACAAGTTTCCCTGCTAAGGGCTTCTCGGCCACCGAAAGGCTTGCCATCTCCTTCATCACAGCCTGAAAGCTACCGGTCTTACCCAAAAACTTAACTTTGAGTTCATAGAGATCACGGCTGGTGGAGGCCGCTTGAAACGCAGATTCAGCTTCAGATCGGATCGAGTCGATTTTCGCTTGTAGCATGAGCGAAATATTCAATGATTTCGAAGTCTTTCTCAAATATAAAGTCATCAAACATGGCGCACAAAAACAAATCCAACTGGAGCCCGTACAAGGCTAAGAAAAAGGCTCCCGGAACAGAGCCAAAGTCCGAGGACGGCTCTCGCCATCGTCGATCCACTGAAAACTTCACCTTGGACGAGGCCGACGACCGCTTTCGCGATCTTTTTGAGCGTCACGGACTGAAAGGCTTCCCTGTTGCCCAGCGTCGAGAGCTCGCCAGATTTTACAAGCTCCTCATGGACAACCAAAACGAACGAAACTTCACAAGACTCCTCACTTTGCGTGATGTGGGTATCAAACACTTTATCGACTGCCTCTGCGTTCCCCAAATTCTTAAAGAGCACAATATCCCGCTTCTCTTTCCGCTGATGGATGTGGGAACAGGTCCCGGGTTTCCCGGGATCCCGCTGAAGATCATGTACCCCACGGAGCGAATCATTTTGGCCGAAGGAGTTCAAAAGCGCGTCGATTTCTTAAAGGAAGTTCGCGAAGAACTTGAGCTTTCAAAACCTCATGCGGCTCTTGATATTTTGGGACGAAATGTGAATGAGGAGTGCTTTGTTTCCGTTCAAGGTGTCATCACACGAGCCGTCGAGGACGCGTCGAATACTTTGGGGAATGTCATTCACGCGCTACAAACGGGAGGTCGTGTCTATCTGATGAAAGGTCCCAACTGTGACCCTGAAATCAAACCCGCTTTAGAAAAGTGGGGCGAGTACTACCGTCTTGAAAAAGACATTCACTATGAGCTTGAGAACACGCCACAAAAACGACGCCTTCTCGTTTTTCAGAAAATAAAAATGCACCCCCTGCCCGATTTCGTGGAACTCGATCTAGCTTGGGAGCGGGAGCACGGCGAATGAGGTTTATCCTATGATTCAACCAAAATTTCCGCTGATCACGGCGACACAGAATCCGGTTTTCAAAGATTTGGTCGATTCACTTGACGGCCGCGGCGAGCGAGTTTTGGTGCACGGATTGAAGTCCGCGCGCGATATCGTTTTAAAAAACGAAGCAGAACCACGCGCCAACCGAAAATTGAAAGTGAAAACGCTGATCGCGCGCGAATCCTTTCGCATCGAAAACTCGGACGCGGCGTCAGCACTCTTTCAAATGCGGTTTGCGGATCCCGTCACGCGTCTCGTTTTTAGCGATGCTTTGTTCGATCAAATCGACCCGTTCGGCGTTCCCGATGTGATCGTCGCTTTTGACCGCCCGGAAATTCCAACCTGGAGTTTTGAAACTGAAAGCGGCGAGTCTCACACCGCATCGCCCACCGCTACTTTAATCGTCGCTACTCAAAATCCGCTCAACTTGGGCGCGTGCCTACGGTCAGCGGCCGCCTTTGGCGTAAAACGAATCGTCGGACTTAAAGAGTCAGCGTCGGTCTTTCACGTTAAAACAATTCGAGCTTCCATGGGCCACGTTTTCGATCTCGATATTCTTCGAGGCCCCTCGATTCATGAATTTTCAAAGATTAAGCTCTCGGATGAGCTCTCAAATAAAATCCCAGAGCGACTTGTGGCGCTCGATATGAGCGGAACGTCTCTTGTCGACTTCACGTGGCCGGAAAATCCAATTTTTCTTTTAGGTGAAGAGGGGCAAGGGCTTCCTGAAAACTTCCGGGGACTCAAAGTTAAAATCCCAATGGAGAGCTCCGTTGAAAGCCTCAACGTTTCAGTGTCAGCCAGTATCGCTATGTACGATTGGTCGATGAAGTCGCGACCTTCTTAAAAACGCAAAGCTATACTTTAAAAACTGGAATCAGCTGTGATTCGATCTCGGGCTGAGGTCGATGACGCCAAAGGCTTAAGGCGTAACCTCCGCCACCAGAACCCGTCGGCTTCACTGCGACGGCGCCCTGAGACGTCAACCACTCAAGATGGCTCCCCATACTGCCATCGGATAAACCCCAGGTGGCAAAACACTCACCGGCCTCATTGATCGCTGCCCGAAGATTCTCGAAACGCTCTTCGATTCGAAATTCGTTTTCCGCCAAAGCGCGAAGGGACTGCTCTGCTTTTTTTACGGCCAGCGACATTTTCTGGTCTGTCTTTAGTCCTTCATTGGGCTCTAAAGCCAACCATGCTTTCACTTTGGAAACGCACTCCGAAGTAATTCCGCGGCTCCCCGAATAGCTTATATACCAAAGTGGCTGCCACGATGGATCGAACCCTTGCATTCGTTTCTCCACCGGACCACCGCGCTCGAAACGAAGTCCTCGGTTTTCAATCGCCACCGCAACATCAACACCACTCGATTCACCGTGAAACATGTCTTCTAAGTTTCGACAGAAATCAAAAAGGTCAGACTCTTCGATGGCCCCACGAAAAACGAACCATCGCCCCACCGCCACAGACAGCGCCGCCGAGGCTCCGAGGCCAGCTCCCACCGGAAGCGAGCTTTCGACCGAAAAAATTCCGCGCCGCAAAGACAAATCGCGACCACGACCAAGAAGCTCCAGCGATCGATCAAAAACACCCGCAAAGAGAAGTTGGAATTCCGCGCCGCGCTCGCCTGCAAAGTGAGGAGAAAAGGTCTCAGAGTCGGTCCAACGCAACGTCAAAGACTTTCCATAAACAGGAAATGCCAAGGCCGGGAATCCGCGAAGGACCGAGTGTTCTCCAGCGACAATCCATTTTCCGTGAACAGTGGTCGAAAACTCAGAACTCATTGGCGTCGATCACTTTCAAAGTACCCAAGGCAGCTTTAAGTTTCTGAGCCGTCTCTTCGGCTAAAGCATCATTCCAAATTAGAATATGAACGTTGGGACCCGCATCCATCGTCATCATGGGGCGACGGTAAGTTTCTGCCCCATGAAGTTCAGTCATCTGCTGCGAAACATCTCTTATCACGCCTAAAACTTGAAGTGACTTCGGGGTAAAATACCCAAAGGCCGGAACTGAAGTTTCAAATAGAGCGTGCATGTCCCAGGACTCGGCCCACACGGTTTCAACGGCATTATTCCAAGCCGCCGCCGAAACGGTGGACTGCCTTAAGTCTTTCGCAAGCGACGCGAGCCGTTCTTCAGCACGTTCCGTGCGACCTCGAAAAAGCAGTGATGAAACAACGCGGCTATGCGCCTCGCTGCTGGAGACAGACTTCTTTGACTCATCCACGATAACGGCGATGTGACGAATATTTTCTTTTAACGGAAAACCGTCCATCGGCTCAACGCCAGATTCGCGCCACAAACACCACGGCGAGAAAAACGAGCGGCACGAAGAACCCGAACCCTCACGCGACAAAGCAGCCAAGGTTTTTCGCCCATTGAGGGACGCCGTCTCGCGCTTGCAGAGTTCGGCCATCGCCAAAGTCAGGGCTGCGAAACTTGATGCGGACGACGCAAGCCCGCAGTCCGATGGAAAACTATTGGCGCTCTCAACAACAAGCGAGGTCTTGTCGGGCAAACCGACATCGAAGCGTTTTAAGCACGTCGAGGCATGAGCTAAAAATCGATCCTGTCCTTTTTTTGAAAGTGCGGGTCGGTGAAAACCTTCCGCTTCGAGAGGCCGCCACACAAATGAGTCTGTTAGATCTGGTTCAAACCGAACTCGAACTCGCGTTCTTAAATGATCGAGCGTCCACGA
Source organism: Bdellovibrionales bacterium Ga0074137 (assembly GCA_001464715.1). Classification (GTDB taxonomy): domain Bacteria; phylum Bdellovibrionota; class Bdellovibrionia; order Bdellovibrionales; family JAMPXM01. Next base: position 12,089 of record LNDT01000034.1, read on the forward strand.
AATCGAAGCGTTTGTCGGAACATTCGCCTTCACTTTTCCCATGTACTTGATGAGTGCGATATTCGATGGCGCCTCAGCCGTTACCCATTCCATAATGTCTTTAGGATCTATCAACGGTCAGTCCTTGGGTCCACAGGTCTGACGCGGTCGCCGCCTCTTTCAAGCCATTTTGGTCGCGAAACTGATTCACCTGGTCTGACGCCAAAGTGTCGTGCAGGATCAAAAGCGTATCGGACCCCATCGCGCCGCAGCCCTTGGCGGCGCGAACGCCCGACAAATCTGCAAGGCCCTCTAAAAATCGCGCTGTCGTATCGGCCACGAGTCCGATGTCGCTCAAAACTTTTCCAAACCCACGCACACTTGCCGTCAATCGATCGGCATCTTCAAGAGCTAAGGACTGAATCGCTTCTTCCACCCAAAACCGCATATCATCGACTGTGACATCCGACAGTTTTTTCGCCCGAGCCAGGTGCTCATGAGTCTTTAGCTTATGGCCCGTGAAAAGCAGAGTGAAAGTGAGATCCGGAAATGGCCATTGAAAGCGACGCATTTCGTCCGTTCGAGCGTCCCAGACGGATAAACCGCCAGTAATTTGGGAAACCAAATCTGCGCCAGACCCCGGTGTTTCGGACTCCAGATACGTTCCTCGGTAATCATCGAGGACGTCACGAAAACGATTTCCACCCCACCGCTCGGACGCCCATTTCGGAACAACGCTTTGCCGATGGTCATCAAGCTTCTCAACGACTGTCCCAGGCTCAATGAGGCTTGGATCTTTTAAGCTGCGATCAAAGATCCAAGCTCCTAAAAACTCAGCCGTCGATGCACCAAGACCTCCGACACCATGGTAGGGATCTTTAGCCTCAAACCGGTAACCAGTTTTACTGGCTGATGCTGAGTCCAACAGCCGACGATCGAGAAAACGTCCCGCCGGTGATTCTTTGTGAAATGGATGACTCGAATCACCGGAGGTTTCTGTCCATGAGAACTCAAAACAGGGACCCGAATTCATAACAATCGACGGGCCACCACTCAGCGCCAAATATTCGCCGACAAAAAATGTTTTGCCGGGAACACGCACGATATGTCGTGGGCCGGCATTTTCGGGCGCGCTATGTGACAGTGCCGCTCTCCGTTTTCGAAGGGGCCCGCAGATCAACGCGAAGATCAACGCGAAGATCGCCGCGAATTTCGCGTAGAACTTCCACCGCGTTCTGAAGGGAGATTCGTTTTGTCATCATCAGAATTTCTTCAAGCCGCTTTTGCACCAAAGGAACTTCGCGCTCGGAGGCTCCCGCACCCAATGTCAGATTTCGAATATGAAGTTTCATGTGACCTTCAATAATTCCGACAGTCGTTAAAGCTTTCAAAGCTCCCAGGTTTTGCACAAGGCCAACGGCCGCGCAAATTCTTGAAAGTTCTGCTGCGGATTTAACACCCAGCATATTGAGGCTCATCTGAGCTGTAGGATGGAGTTTTGTAACACCCCCTACTGTTCCGACGACGATGGGTGCCTCGAGCACACCCATCAATTGTCCTCCCATGTAGGACCATTTCGTGATGGATCGGTAGCTTCCAGAGCGCGAAGCATAAGCATGAACGCCAGCTTCGACCGCACGCCAGTCGTTTCCGGTCGCAATTAAAATTGGATCGATCCCGTTCATCACACCTTTATTGTTCGTGGCCGCCCGGTAGGGGTCGACTTGCGAGAAAAGTGAGGCTTCGACAATCCGCTGAGCCAGATCTTCATCGATATCATTGATCGTGACAGTTGCACGAGTGAGTTTCGTGTCGACCAAGTTCGACAAAATGCACATCGTAACGGTGTCGCCCGTCAAACTTTCGATTGGTCCTTTTAAGTACTCACAAACCTGGTTGATAATATTGGCGCCCATCGCATCACATGGGTCAGCCAAAACATGCACGACGGCCATGAAGGTTCCATCACCGCGATCCACTTTTCGGACCTGAATGTCCTCAACCCCGCCACCGCGGGCAACAAGCCCGAAGGCGACATCGGTATTGGCTGAATTTATCAAATCACTTTTCGCAGCCAAGACTTGCGCCTCGAAACGATCAAAATTTCGAACGCGTGCGACTTGAATTTGACCAATGATCAAATGCCCTAAAGATTCTGTTTTTATTTCGCCCGATTCACGAACCCACTTTGCAGTCTTGCTGGCGGCCGCGACGATCGACGTTTCCTCGACAGCCAAAGGAATAACAACATCGCGCCCGTCGATCCGAAAGTTCGTTGCCACTCCTAAAGGAATTTGAAAGTAGCCGATCACATTTTCAATAAAGTTTTCAGCGAGCGTCGTATCTTTAAGACCGCCCGCTTTCAATGCTTGGGCCTCAGACTCCGTCAGAGCTCCGATTGCGACGAGTCGCCGAAAACGCTCGTCGCGCGGAAGTTTCGAAAACCCCTGAAGTGCGCCGTCAAAGGCCGCACCCGTCGTCTCGCCAGAGCTCGCGACTGAAATTCCATTTGTAGGACTCTTCATAACCCACCGCCTCTTTCAAGGAACGTCCATTGGCCGCGAGAACGGAGCTCGCTCAAACTTCGGACGCCTTGGCAAAACAGAACTGCTTTCAATTCAAAATCAAAACGCTGCATGACTTGGCGAAGATCTTCTTCGCTTTTTAACGCCGCCGCCATCAGTGGCTGAGCAACGCCAATCTGCGACGCTCCCAGCGCCAACGCTTTCGCGCCATCAAGGCCCGTACGCACGCCGCCCGAAGCCCAAACTTCGGGCCTCGATATTGCGTTTGCTGATGGCTGTGCCGTCGCGTTCGGTCGACTGGATTCGAGAACCTGAAGCACTTGTCGAAGTGAATCCACCGTCGATAAGCCCCAATCACCCAGCGATTCGGCCGCCTTCGCTCGGACTGCATCCTTTGGATTCGACGTCGCTCGAACGCCTTCGATGCGTCCCCAATGTGTTCCGCCACGGCCGGCGACATCGACTGCAGAAACTCCCGCAGAAAAAAGTCGATGAGCCGTCGGACCAGAAATTCCGCAGCCAGTTTCTTTTACGACAACAGGACATCCAAGTTCGCGGACGAGAGTTTCGATCGCAAGCAAACCACCACGGAAGCGAGGCGTACCCTCGACCTGAAGAACTTCCTGAAGCGGATTTAAGTGAACAATAAGTGCCGTCGCTTCCAGATTGTCGACCAGACGTCGGACGACTGAAACTTCAGTGTGGATCAGTTGGCTCAAGCCAATATTTCCAAAAAATGTAACGTTCGGAAACTTTGTGCGGATCCGCTTCCACTCTAAAGCCGCCCCAGAATCAAAAAGTTCACGGCGCTGCGAACCTACACCCATGGCCCAGCCCTCGCTGTCTGCACAGGCCGCGAGACGCTCATTGAGCCTGCCGGAGTCATCGTGGCCAGCCGTCATTGAACTTACGAAAAATGGAGACCGAAAGTCCTTTGCGAATTTTGAATCGGTAAATATTTGGTTTGAAATCGACACGTCTTCGAAATCGATTTCAGGCAGCGCTTCGTGCACAAAAGAGACCGAATCAAAACCAGCACCCAAAGACTGAACAGCTGGATCCATCGCCACACGAATGTGCTCGACTTTGCGGCTCTCGAATTGCTCGATCGATTCAACATCTTTCATAATTGCCGCTCATAATTACGGTTACTCAAAATCCCGACGCGTAGCCTTAACTTTAGCACAAACGAATAACACGGTCCCCGCGCATTGGAAGAGTTCAAAAAAAAACGAGCAGTAGTTACCCTGCTCGTTTCCTAAGTCTTGCTCAAATGGCGTGGAGCTTAAGCTCGAGCGCCCGATTTCGATACAAGGGTCGAAAACGCGGAAGCGTCTTTGACCGCGATATCAGCCAAGACCTTGCGATCCAGAGTGATACCAGCCTTCATCAGACCATTCATGAATTTAGAATAAGTTGTACCGTTCAAACGTGCGGCCGCATTGATTCTCTGGATCCAGAGAGCGCGGAACTCACGTTTTTTGACCTTGCGATCGCGGTAAGCGAAGACCAAACCACGGTCCGTTTTTTCACGAACGTGGATGTAGCAACGGCTACCTGAAGAGTAATAACCTTCCGCGCGCTGGAAGAACTTTTTGCGACGTTTTTTAGCCGCGACGCCTCGTTTAACTCGTGCCATGCGACTCTCCTTAGAAGTTCAACAGACGTTTAGTCTGGTTCATGTTTGCAGAATGAACATACGCCGTCGATTCGAGATGGCGCATTGTCTTCGCAGAATGTGGTGAGAGCAAATGGCGACGGCCAGCTCGTTTACGTTTTACTTTTCCCGAAGCAAGCTTCGTGAAGCGCTTCTTTGCGCCAGAGTGAGTTTTTGACCCTTTGGCCATGATTTCCTCGTTCTTGAAGATCCACCGTTCACGGCGGTCTTCGGAATCTCCGATCAGGCGGTCAGCAAAATGCTGAGCTCTTTTGGGCCCGGGACAGAGGGAAGCAGAAGTTGTAACAACCAAAGGTTCGGCCGGCAAGGCCTAAGGTCGCCCAAAAGCTTGTCTTGGCTTAAAATCCCTGTTTACCGAAAGTCCAAAACGGATATGCTTTCGCGATGCGTGCGCCGACCAGCCGAGCCAGCGTTTCTTTCATTTTTACCACGATTTTACTGGATTGCCTTGGGATCGGCATCATTGTTCCGACCCTGCCTGACGTCGTTCGGCGCCTGGCTCACGACCCTACAATCATCAACGACTTTTATGGCTACTTTATGGCTTCCTACGCCGTGATGCAGTTTTTCGCATCCCCTCTTCTCGGGTCACTTTCCGACCGCTATGGCCGGCGCCCGGTCCTCCTTGTTTCGCTTCTTGGAGCTGGCCTGGATTACCTCATGATGGCCTTTGCCCCGAACCTTGTCGTTCTGTTCATTGGGCGAATGATCTCGGGCCTCACCGGCGCAAGCATGACTGTCGCCACGGCTTATATCGCCGACGTGTCCGACGACTCCAATCGCTCGGCGAACTTTGGTCTCATTGGGGCAGCCTTCGGGGTCGGATTTATTGCTGGCCCCATGATCGGCGGACTTCTGGGAACAATGGGGCCCACGGTACCTTTTATCGGCGCGGCCGTTCTGAATCTGGCGAACTTCGCGTTTGGCTACTTCGTCTTGCCCGAATCGCTCCCGCCAGAAGCCAGAAAGATTCCCGCTCACGGCGTTTTCTCGAAAGGAGAACTGCTAAAGATTAATCCCATCAAATCCTTGTTCAAAATTCTTCGCCCCTCGGCAGTGCTTCCGCTGATCGTCGCCTACGCTTTGATGATGCTGTCAGGTCAGGTTCACCCCAGTGTTTTTGTTCTCTACACCGAAGCCAAGTTCCAATGGACGTCTGTTCAAGTCGGGCTCGCACTTTCTTTGGTCGGAGTCTCCGCCGTCATCGTGCAAGGTTTCGTCACGCGAATACTCGTTCCGCGACTCGGAGAAAACCGCGCACTTAAAGTCGGTCTCGTGATCGAGGCGACAGGCTACATCTGTTACGCCCTCGTTGCAGCACCGTGGATGGTCTATATGACCATCGCCTACAGCGCCATGGCAGGAATTGGAATGCCCAGCTTGCGCGCATTGATTTCCAAGGACACGCCGTCTGAGCATCAAGGCGAGCTTCAGGGAAGTTTGATTTCCATCGCAAGCCTCATGGCGGTCTTCGCCCCGCTGATCTACACCCAAACTTTTGATTGGGCGTTGAAATCTAACGGCGGGCTACCTGTCGGGCTTCCCTATTTTGTCGCCGCAACGGTTGCGGGAATATCGCTCACGCTCGTTTTACTGCGCGCACGCAAGATGCCTTGAAGCGCTAACTCTCTTCGAGCACTTCGTGAAGGGCACGCAGAATGAGCGGAAGATTTTTTTGATTTTCTTCAGCCATCGTTTTCTTTAAGTGATCAATGAATTCAAAGAGACCGCTGGAACCAAGGTGTATGAGACCCGTTTCAACTTTTTCAACGCCTCGCCGAAATCTCTTATGTTCGGAGACAACGAAGTCCGCCAAACTCAAGTATTGCGCTGGAAGGAATGTTTCGACCCGCTTAAGTCCGTTAGGGAAACCACCCCCGCGCGGCTGTTCATGGTGTTGCTCGATCATCGCTCGTGTTATGTCGTCGATCATATTGAAACTTCTTAAAATCTCGACCGAGGCCGAAGGGTGCTTCTCAAATTCCTCCCGATGCTCGGGAGTGAACTCTGCGAACGGAATCATGTGCGGGTCCCGTTCCTCGTGAAAAACAAGAGAGATGTCCCTGTAGAGGGAACCATTGAAGAAACTTCGAAACGAAGTAGGTGTCGTTTCACTTTGATCTAAAATAAAACAAAGACTGAAACAGGTTCCGAAGATGGCGCGTTTTGAAAGCGGATGCTGAACAGATTTAAATATCTGGCGCATAAAAACTCTTCGAACTTCACGCCGCCGAAAGTGGTCATAGCTCCAGTCGATCAAAGAATTAATTCGCATAAATTTGTCGGCATGCGCCCCGACAATTTTAAGATCGACGTAGCCAAGCTCGAGGCACCGGCTGAACCACTCGAATTTTGCCTCGGTCGGTGTTGAGGGCGACTGAATCATGTCGAAGATCTGCGCAAACTTTTCATCCATAAACCGTGCGAGAGACCCGCGATCGATATAGAGGAGGTCCTTTTCGTGATTGAGGTACCGCTGGATCCGCTCGGGGTCGATTGCTTCGCCGCGATTGGCGACTTTCACAAAGCGGTCGGCCACTTTGACATAGAGCTCGAACGCCAATGGTTGATCAGGCGGAATTGCAGCCCGAGGAACGAGAATATGATCATGGACCGAAAGACCGGCGTCGCTCATCTCAAGATTTTATCAGAGGCCTCGTTGAATCTCTCGTGCAAATCCCCCTCTATGATATCAGACAGCCTCGGCTCGATTTTCATCGGAGGATTTATCCAAAACGAGACAAAAAAAAGAGGTGACCACGCACCTCTTTTTCACAAGAAATTAACTTAAGAAATATGATTCTGGAAAAGAGTCTAAGCCTCGCAGTATGAATCTGTCGTTGTCAGAGTATGGCCTGGTTTTTCATCCTCTGGAATGCCGACCGGAACCAACCAAATTTGGCCCGACTGCTGTTCGAATTTGTAAAGCATCGAATCGATTTTCAACAACGCCTCTTCGAAACCGAACTGCGTCTGCTGAACAACCACTTCCCAAGTGAGCGCCGTATTTACCCACTCAAAATAGGGTTCTTCTTCGAGCATGTTCATGACGCGTTTCATAGCGACACCACCGGGCATCAGCTCGACGTTCCGGCTACTCCCCATGGCGCCGGCACCGAAACCGTAGAATTTCGTTCCCGTCAGCTGCTTCACGACCGCAGCGACATCGACGACTTTCGCGTCGAGCTGAACGTAGTTCAAATTCTGACGGAACTGCAGATCCTGGCGGATTTTTGAGTTCATCGGAATCGATTGAGCGGCCCAGGCCTGAACGACTTTTGACTCCAATGAAACTTGAGCGCCTTCGACCAAGTTGTTGATTTCGGAAGGATATGCATCAGCTTCACAAACTTTTCCCGCATCCAGAACAGAAATCAGAGCGCTCGCCAATGCCAAACGCGCTTCACCTGCTTTGACCGCTTCTGCCGAGATTTTATATTCTGGAACAGTTCCTTCATCGGCACGAGCGACCGAAAGTCCGGCACACAGTACAAGCCCCAAGGCCAAAACCGAAAATTTCTTCATTTAAAACTCCTAAGATTCATTTGAGAACTGGGTTTCATCGACCCCACTAGCCGTAGCACGGAGCGCGCAGGCTCGAACGTAAGACCTAAGACTTTATAATTTTTCCGACTTGTAATGAAAAAGGCTGCTCTTCAAAGGCTAAAGACGCCTCAAAAGAAAAACCCGAACTGTAATAAGTTCGGGTTTACTCGTTCAGTCCTACGACTTCACATCTGCAGGCCCAGCAAACTTTGGCCGAGTCCCACGCTTAAGTTTTACTTTTTCTCTGACGACTTCGCTGCTGCAGCTTCGGTGGCAGCGGCCACCGAAGCGGCTTCTGAGGCCGCCTTCTTCTCGTACTCTTTGATCTTCGCTGGATCCGGAGCGAGGAGAACAAAGAGCTGCTTTCCTTCCATTTTCGGATTGGCTTCAACCAAAGCAAGGTCGCTCAAAGCACCAATCACTTTTTGAAGCAGTCCCATACCAAGCTCTTGGTGAGCCATCTCGCGTCCGTAAAAACGAAGGTTCACTTTCACTTTGTCGCCATCAAGCAAGAAGCTTCGAGCCGAGCGCATTTTCACATCGAGATCGTGCTGATCCGTGCGAGGGCGAAGCTGAATTTCTTTGATGACGATGACGGTCTGATTCTTTCGAGCCTCGTGTTCTTTTTTCTTCAGCTCGTACTTGTACTTACCGTAATCGGTAATTTTGCACGTCGGCGGTTTCGCCGTCGGAGCGACTTCGATCAGATCGAGGCCTTTGGCCTCTGCCATCTTTAAAGCTTCAAACGGAGGGAAAATTCCAAGCATCGTTCCGTCGTCGTCGATAACGCGAACTTCGGGCGCTCGAATTTCACGATTCACTCGTGGTCCATCTTTTTGAACGGTCGGTCCGCGGCTTCGCGGATTGCGATCCATCGGAGGACGAGGCGTAAATCCGCCGCCGCCGCCCGGTCCACCACCACTCGGGCGTGGGCCTGGTACGTAAGGAGCTACAACAGTGCCAGGAGCCACCGGAGTGATTGGGCTTGGACCCGCAGGTCTTACGCCTGTTGAGGGAGTGATGGGACCTGGACTGCCGCTGGGACGCGGAACCGGACCACCTGAACCACTTCCACCTATACCACCGCCCCCTGGGGGACGATCAAATCCGTTAGCGCTAATGGCGAACCTCCTGTTTTGAAACTGTTTTTGAGTCTGTTTTAGAATCTGATTTTTCGAGGGCCGCACGGTTCTCTTCTGAACCAACGGTGTCCGCGATCAAACTCTTGAGACTTCGTTCTTTAATTTCTTCCGAGACAACGCGGGCAAATTCATCAAACGGAAGTCCGTTGATATTTCGTCCGTCGCCAAGTCGTACGGTGACCGTACGATCTTTTACTTCCTGGTCGCCAACGACCAGCATGTAGGGAACCTTTTGAAGCTGAGCTTCGCGAATCTTGTAACCAAGCTTTTCGTTTCTCGCGTCGTAGTCAGCGCGAACACCAAGCTTCTTTAAGGTTTTAAGACACTCGCGAGCATACTCATCTTGCTTGTCAGTGAGATTCATAATTGTCACTTGCTGAGGCGCAAGCCACGTTGGAAGTCGCCCGCCCGTGTGCTCAAGATAAATACCGATAAATCGCTCAAGAGAACCCAAAATCGCGCGATGAAGCATGATCGGCCGATGAGCCGCATTGTCCTCTCCGACGTACTCGAGCTTGAAGGCTTCCGGCATGTTGAAATCAAGCTGCAAAGTCCCCAGCTGCCAACTTCGGCCGATCGCATCGACGAAATGAATTTCAATCTTCGGTCCGTAAAAAGCGCCGTCCCCAGGAGAAATTCCGTACTTGTAGCCAAGATCCTCAAGACCCTTCTTGAGCGCGCCTTCGGCGACATCCCAAGTTTTATCAGAGCCCATACGGTTTTCGGGCCGCGTCGCCACGATAAGCTTGAAGTCTGTCATCCCCAAAAGCTCATAAGTTTTTGCGGTGAGCTTCATGAAGTTCAAAATCTCGCCCTGCATCTGCTCAGGCGTGCAGAAGATATGCGCATCATCCTGGCAGAAAGTGCGGACACGCGTAAGACCATGCATGACACCCGACCGCTCGAAACGATGGAGACGACCAAAGTCCGCCATGCGAATCGGAAGCTCGCGGTATGATTTTTTCTCGTTCGCGAAGATCAAACAATGCGAAGGGCAGTTCATCGGCTTCATCGAAGTTTGATTTTCATCCTGACCTTCGATTTTTTCTTTCTGAACCGATTTATCAATGGCCGTGAAATACATATTCTCGCGGTAGTTCGCGTAGTGACCCGATGTTTTGAAAAGCTCCACGTCAAAAATCTGGGGCGTGATAACTTCTTGATAATCAAATTCATTGTAAAGATCGCGCATCAAGCGAACGAGCTCATTGTAGACGATCGAACCTTTGCCGGTAAAAAACGGCGATCCCGGAGCCGAAGCGTGAAACATGAAAAGCCCAAGCTCTTTTCCAAGCTTTCGGTGATCGCGCTTTTTTGCTTCTTCCATTCGAGACAGATAAAGATCGAGATCTTTTTTATCAGCAAACGCTGTCGCGTAAAGACGCTGAAGCTGCTCGCGAGTTTCGTCCGCACGCCAGTAAGCACCTGCAATCGACATCAATTTTACAGCCTTGATTTGGCTTGTGCGCTGGATGTGCGGTCCTCGGCAAAGATCAAACCACTTGTCGCCGTTATGATAAATGCCGACGGTTTTAGCGCCGGTCTTGGCGACGATGTCATCAATCAGTTCGAGCTTAAAGTGTTCCCCGAGCTTTTTGAAAATTTCTTTGGCCTTTTCAGGAGCCACTTCTTCGCGCGTGATCTCAAGATCCGCACTCATGATTTCTTGCATCTTCTTTTCGATCTTCTCAAAATCATCCGGCGAAAAAGTGCGTGGACTTTGGAAATCGTAATAAAATCCGTTTTCGACAACGGGACCAATCGTCACTTTTACGTCCGGCCAAATCCCTTGAACGGCCTGCGCCATCACGTGAGCGGCCGTGTGACGAATCACTTCAAGACCTTCGGGGCTTTTTGATGTGATGATTTCAATTTTAGTTCCCGACGGAACTGGCTCGCGCAGATCTATGACCTGAGGTTCACCATTAAATTTTGCTCCCAGCGTGGCTTTCGCGAGACCCGCTCCTATACGTTGTGCGACTTCCAAAACTGTCGGCACGACTGAAAAAGAAACGGCTTTTCCATCGGGAAGAAATATTTGAATCGGACCTGAAACGTCGCTCATAACTGAGGATTCGCTGGCACGCGACATGCGAGCCGAAATGAAGGCTCGAGACCGGTAAATAAAATTGAGACCTTAAAAGATGAGGTCCTAAAGAGATAGCGCGAAGCGCTGAATGCTGACATCGAATCAATCTACGAGAGTCAGTCGGTTTTTTCAAGGTCCGTCGGTTTGGGGCCTACGCCGCCAATCGCGCATCACTTCCGCAGCGGTGTCGCATCGCGGCCAAGCTGTGGTTTCAACCTTTCTCGGCCCTATTTCGGCGCCGATTTGTAGAAGCTTCAGATGGACTCCATCCAGCGGACTGGTGAACGATCCCAGAGGCCACTGTAAAGTCCGTGCAAAGGCACCGGTGTGGCATTCCGTTCGCACTGTGAAGCGGTATGATGTCCAAAACGAGTCCGCAACCCACGCTCTCAATGCCCCTATTTACGCTGCTGCGACTGACTGTCTCCGCACTGCTTTTGGCCTTAGCTTTGGCGTCCGAAGCTCGAGCCAACGAAGTCTGTGCGGATCTCTTCCAGCCACACTACGAAGGCCTTCTGCATAACCCTGCCGCAAAAGCCCACGCAATGTTGATGGTCAAAAGCACGCTTCCATCAGGTGTCTACAATGTTCGAATGACATCGTCTGGCCACTCGAAGAATGAAACTTTGGGGATCTCGTACTCGGGTGCGGACGGTTCAATGTTGGTCCGCCTTGGGTCGACGTACCTCTTTCAAGGTAGCCCGCTACAACCCAGCACTCTCGTCCAGCTTCTTCCCAATCAGAACGTCGTAATTTCCGGATCAGTTCGGATGGGTGACTTCGAGTCTTATAATGGTGAAAGCGTTCGCCAAGCGCGCATCGAATTCAGCGAAAGAAAAGATGGAACTGTCGTCCTATTCGTCCAAGAGTCGACAAAAAATCGCTCCGTCTTCCGAAACTCCCCCACCGAATTCCAGACAAGCTTCGCCCTAGAAATCATTAGATAAGCAGAAAAGCCAACCCTGCGCCCTCCCCCACAACAGAAGAAACTGACTGAAGCTAAGCTGAGGGAGTTTCGTCGTCGCATTTTCCGCGACCTCCGAATCGGGAAGGTCGCGTAAACGCGACCCGAGGGCCCGGATGGCCCGAGCCGATACGGCGAGCGCAGGAGGCGCGCGTCGCGGAAATTGCGACGACGAAACTCCCTCCGAACGCAGTACAGATTCGCCTAGTAGGCGACGTGGTGATGAATAGACTCTTCGATTCGCGGGTCGCGAACGGGAACTAGTTTGTTCTTCGTTAGGAAGTTTGTGACCGACCAAAGGAAGAGACCACCCAAAAGTGCGAATGATCCGATCTCCTGCCAAGCAAACTTTGGCGTGTAGGGATCCAAGTTGGGATAAACCATCCAGTGGATATCTACGTACTGCATGATCAAGATCAGCACCGAAACCATAACGAGATGGTTCGGCGTGCGCTTCGCCCAGCGCGGAAGAAGCAACAAGAACGGAACTGCAAACTTTAAGATAAGAAGCGAGAAAGTGATCGTCATCCACCAGCCGTTCGAGCGAGCCAGATAAAAAATCGTCTCTTCAGGAAGGTTTGCGTACCAGATCAAGAGGAACTGTGAAAACCCGATGTAGGCCATGAAAACGGTGAAGCCTTTAAGGAACTTTCCAAGGTCATGAAGATGGTCTTCACTGACCAACCCACGCAGCCACCCCTTTTTCATCGAGTAAACGACGAAGATGATGAGCATCGCAAAGAACGACTGGATAAGACCCGCAAAGTTGTAAACGCCCCAGATGGTAGAGAACCAATGCGGTTGAAGTGACATCAAAGTGTCGACCGAGAAAAGCGAGTACGAGAGAGAAAACACGATGATAAATGCAACCGAGAGCGGCACGTTTTTAAGCGTCCACTTAGCGTCGCCGTCGGCATCTTGCTTCAAAGAGTTTCCGACAATTTTCTTCGAGAAGAAAAGCCAGAGAGCAAAGAACACAACCATTCGAATCACAAAGAAAGTCATATTGAGATAGGCTTCTTTGCCCTTAAGGATGGCATCGCCCTTCACAACCTCAGGATCGAGCCAGACATAAAGATTCTTGGATCCCAGCAAAAGAACAACCGCTGCTACGGCCGCAATCGGTAAAAAAGCTGTGAACGATTCAGCGATTCGCCGAACGTTGACGGACCACCCTGCTTTTGAAACGTGCTGAAGGGCGACAAAGAAAAGTCCACCCAGCGCCAAGTCGGTCCAATACATGAACGACGTCAGAAAGCCATGCCACGCTCTTGCCTGATCTTTATAAAGACCTAAAGCGAACAGCACTGTGCCAAGAAAAATCGCAACAGAATAAAGTGTGCGAAGCCCTTTCCCTGCGACAAAGTGTCCGGGATTTACTGGGCTCGTCGAATGATTTGAAGCTGCCATATTTTCCTTCTTCCAACATAACGGACTTGATCTTAGGTCAAGCCACCGAACGAGTTAGTACGAACCTGACGTTTCCGAAGACGTGCCACCGGCCGACTTATCTGTCGCTCCGCTTTGGGCCGTCAGCTTTTGCAGACTGCGCACATAATTGACGACGGCCCATCGATCATTCTCATTCACCATTTGATACATGTACGACGACATAACGCCCTGACCATCCGTCACGATATGATAGATGCCCGCATCGTTCATCGTGCGAATTTTATCCGACAAAAGCGAAGGCGGTTTCAAAGCCATCTTTGGTGCGACTGTTCCATCGCCAGCGCCACCGTAACCATGGCAAACGGCGCAGTAGATATCGTACTTGCGACGACCCAGTTCAAGAACCTCGACCGTCGTATTTCCTGCGAACGGATTTTTCAGTTTCGCAGTAGCTTCCGCGGCGTTACCCGCGTATTTGTAGGGCGTGTAACCGACTGGAACTGTGCCTTCCGGTGGAAGCCTCGAAGAACCTTTGGTCGGATTTGATGGCTCGTAATCTTGAGCCTTCAAGGACGGCTGGTCCATCATGTCTTGAATCAGCTCGATGTTAGGAACTTTCGAGAGCTCTGGATTTTTCTTTGTACATGCGACCGACGCGCTGAGAGCCACAGCGGCCAGCACGAGAGCCGGTACTAAACTTAGAGCTTTGTTTCGAATTGTCATTGGCTTCGTGTTCCTCATTAGTAGTGCGCAACCCGTTTAACTTCGACAGCACCGAGGCTCTTGAGCAGCTGCTCGCAGCGTTCGGCGTTGTAGCCCGAGTCTTCCGACGAAATAAAAATCGCAAATTTGTGGCAGGTCAGATCGGGGTCGATCACCGGAGGATTGATCTTCGGAAGTCGACAGATCGCAAAAAGAGCCACGACCGATGAGAGGGCTGCGAAAAGAATCATGATCTCAAACATAATCGGTGCAAACGCAGGCCCCGAGACAAACGGTTTTCCACCGACGTTCAGTGGCCAGCTCACCGACGAAGTCCAAACCTGAAGAAGTGTTCCCGCACCAAGTCCGATCAATGCGAAAGCAAACGTCACGTAAGGAATAAACGAACGTTTAATACCAATCGCCTCTTCCATGCCGTGAACAGGAAACGGAGTGATCGCATCAAACTTCTTAAAGCCAGCCTCGCGAACTTTTCCAGCAGCAACGACACACTCGTGATCGTCCAGCCAAATTCCCGCAATACCACCTGTGTTACTCTTAGCCATTAGTGACCTCCACCGTGGTTCGGACGCTTCTTACCGACGTAAAGAACGGGCTTCACTTCCGCAATCGAGATCGCCGGAACAAACTTCAGATAGAGCATGAAGATTGTGAGGAACATCCCGAAACTTCCAAAGAGAATCGCGGTATCGAACCACGACCAAGCGTACATGCCCCAGTTCGAGGGCAAGAAGTCTCTGTGAAGCGACGTTACCGTGATAACGAAACGCTCAAACCACATGCCGATATTGACGAAAATCGAAACGACAAACATGACCGGTATGGATCGGCGGAACTGTCGGAACCAGAAAAGCTGTGGAATCACAACGTTGCAAGTGATCATCGTCCAGTAAGCCCACCAGTAAGGACCAAATGCACGGTTCGTGAAGGCATACACTTCGTAAGGATTTCCAGAATACCAAGCGATGAAGAACTCGGAGCCGTAAGCGTAGCCGACCAAAAGACCCGTCGCCATGATGATCTTGTTCATGACTTCCATGTGGTCGATCGTGATGTAGTCCTTAAATTGCGGGAATCCGATTCTCACCAACGTGAGGAGAGTCACGACCATACCGAAGCCCGAGAAAATCGCACCCGCAACAAAGTACGGTGGGAAAATCGTCGTGTGCCAACCGGGAAGCATCGAGACCGCGAAGTCGAACGAAACGATCGTGTGAACCGACAAAACAAGCGGCGTCGAGAGACCTGCCAAAAGGAGGTACACCATTTCGTAATGAGACCAGTCGCGAGCAGAACCGCGCCATCCCAAAGACAAAGCTCCGTAAATAGTCTTTCGAAGTTTCGTCTGAGCTCGATCACGGATTGTTGCGAAATCCGGGACAAGTCCAACGTACCAAAACACCGACGAAACGGTTGCGTACGTCGAAACAGCGAAAACATCCCACAAAAGTGGAGAACGGAAGTTCACCCACAGCGGACCACGCTGGTTTGGATAAGGCAGAAGCCAGAAATCAAGCCAAGGTCGGCCGGTGTGGATCAGTGGAAAAATCCCCGCTGTCATGACAGCAAAAACCGTCATCGCCTCTGCAGATCTTGCGACCGATGTTCTCCATTTTTGTCGAAACAAAAAGAGAACCGCGGAAATCAAAGTGCCCGCGTGGCCGATACCGATCCAAAAGACGAAGGTGATGATCATCGTTCCCCATCCGATCGGATGGTTCACTCCCAAAAGACCCATGCCCGTCGCGATAATGTAGGCGATGTGCAAGATGTAAAACAGGAACAGCATCTTAGCGCTCAAGAACAGCGCAAACCAACGCTTCCCTGGGGGCGCTTCCACCGGCGCTAAAATATCGTCGGTAATATCTTTATAGGACTTATTGCCGAGGACGAGGGGGTTTCGTGTGACCGTACTCATACGAGTTCACCTGTTTTTTCGTTAACGTCTTGTTTCAGCAATCCGTGAGATTTTTTATCGTCTTTTTTAACATCATCGCCGTGCGATTTGTCATGATTGTCGGCGGGACCGTGACTGTTCGCTTCCATCACTCGGTCCGCATTGCGAACACGAACCTGGTAAGCGACTCGCGGAACAGCGTTCAATTCTTCCAATAGCTTGTAAGAGCGTTTGTTCTCGAACATTTTCGAAACCCGCGACTTTGGATCGTTCAAGTTTCCAAAAGTGATCGCATCACTTGGGCAAGACTCAGCACACGCCGGAGTGATTTCGCCATCTCTCAAATCGCGTTTTTCGTCGCGCGCTTTGTTGGTCCCGCGACGAATTCGCTGAACGCAGAACGTGCACTTCTCCATCACACCGCGAGGACGCACAGTGACATCCGGGTTGTAAGCCATGTGCAGCGGCTCTTCGCGCTTCTTCATGTAATTGAACCAGTTAAAACGACGGACCTTGTACGGACAGTTGTTCGCGCAATAACGAGTTCCCACGCAACGGTTGTAAACCATGTCGTTGAGACCTTCGTCGTTGTGGACCGTCGCAAGGACCGGGCAAACCGTTTCGCACGGTGCATTTTCACAGTGCTGACACGTGAGCGGCATGATCGCCACATCCGGATTGTCAGGCGAACCCTTGTAGTAACGATCGATGCGAATCCAGTGCATCTCTCGCCCCTGCATGACGTACTTTTTGCCGACGGTCGGAATATTGTTTTCCGACTGACACGCAATCACGCACGCTGAACAGCCCGTGCAGCTGTTGAGGTCGATCGCAAGACCCCATTTGTTTTTCGTGTACTGGTGCTCGGGCCAAATCGTAAAGATCTGGTGTTTGTGAATTCCAGAAGAAGGGTCTTTTTCGAAAGCAGATTTCGTCGACTCGAGAACAATCTTGCGACCTTCCATCAAATGATGGTCTTGAGTCGAAACAAGATCGTAGCGTCCTGAAGTTTTAGTCACCGTCGCTGCACGGCCAGAGAAAATCGATTTCCCTTTCGCTAGCGACGACAGCGGATAAGCGTTAACGCCAACGCCGTTTCCAACTTTGCCAGCTGTTTTCTGCCCGTAACCAACCGCCAGAGCCACGACGGAGTCGTGCACGCCCGGCTGTACAAGGACCGGCGCTTTCACCGTGACGTCGCCGACTTTGAGTTCGACGATGTCACCTTTGTTCAGTCCTTCTTTTCGAGCCATCGCAGGACTTACCTGGAGATAATTATCCCAAACGACTTTCGAAACTGGATCCGGAAGCTCTTGAAGCCATGCAATGTTCCCAAGCTTTCCATCACCGATCTGAACCGACGGATAAAGCGCAAGCTCGTAGCCAGCTCCAACCGCAGGCCGTGCTTTGAGAGAAGCCTCACTGATTGAACCCACAAAAGCGCGACCCGAGCCCGATCGCTCACGACGTCCTTTATTGGAAGCAACACCGACTTGAAGAACTTGAAGCCAGAAGTCTTCAAAGGATTTACCACTTCCGAGTTCAACGCTGCCCTGGATTTCAGCTTTCCATACGCCCATGACGTAATCGCGCCACGTCGCCGCCGACTTTACTCTCTGCGGAGCATTCGCCGCCTTCGCAGTCCATGCTAAGAGAACTTCGCCCAGCGAGCGCGTCTGATACATCGGCATAATTGTAGGCTGTTGAATAGAGAAGACGCCCGACTGAAGTTCAAAATCACCCCAAGTCTCAAGTCCCGTTCCCGCTGGAAGAACCCACTGAGACGCACTTCCCGTTTCATCGTTTCTGTTTCCTGTGTAGACAACAGTCTCGACTTTTTTCAGAGCTTCGGAAAATCCACTGTCTTGAGGCAAGAGATAATTCAAATTTAGATCATCGATGATCAGCGTCTTGATCGAACCTGCGGCCATGTCTGCAATCAAGGCCTGAAGAGATTCGGCCGAGCCGCTCATCGTTTCAAAAACAGCTGTGTCGTGATCGATTGTCTTTCCGTCGTTACCGAGCATTGAGTTCAGAGCGTTGACCGCCACCTGAAGTTCAACTTGGGTCTCGGTCAAAGTCGGCAGACCGCCAGCAATGACCAAAGAAGAACCACGAGCCTGCAAAAGCTCACTTGCTACTTTATCAAAAAGAACTTCATCAAATCCCAGAGCTTTCGGCGCGTTCTCAAACGCCTTTGCTGCTGCCGAAATTCCACCAGGAATAACAACCGAGCCTTTAGACAATTTCGCAACTCGTGAAATGAGAGAGAGAACGACATCAAGCTGCTGCGACGGACGAATTCTGAAGCGATCGTCCGCATTCATTCCGGTCGTCGACAAAAAAGACTCGAACGCCACGAGGCGGGACATATCTTTTCCAGGAGCTCGATTCTTCGCCCATTGCTTTGCAAACTCAACCGGAGACAAGAAAGTTCCCAAGAAATCCGCATCGATGGAAACAACCATCGATGCTTTATCGAAACGGTAGCGAGGCAAGATCGCGCGGCCGTAGGACGCTTTCTGGCCCGCACGAATCGCGTCGACCGGAAGCGAGTCATACTGAACCCAACGCGCTCCCGAGAAAGCTTTAGAGAAATCGGAGACAATCGCTTTCAAAGACGGCGATGGTTTCGATCCTGTCAAAAGAGCGACGCCGCCAGCCTTGAGGCTTGCCAAAATCTTTTCATCAGCTTCTTCAAACGTTGTTGCGACGCTCTCTTTGTTCGTGCGCTCTTTGTTCTGAAGGTTGCGGACTGGTGCGCGCAAACGATCCGGATCATAGAGTGACAAAATTTCGCCGTGCGCCCGCGCCGAGAGTCCGCCCAGAGTCATAGGATGCTCGGGGTTTCCTTCTACTTTTATTGGACGACCTTCGAGAGTTTTAACAAGAACGCCCGCGCCCTCAGTGCCGTCAAACCATGTGGACGTATAGTAGTTCGGCTCGCCAGGAGTGATTTCTTTGGGCGCTTTTGCGTAGGGAATGATGTGCGCTTGTGGACGCCGAATGCAGCCCGCTGTGGCCAACGCCAAACTTGCGCCCATGATCTTTAAGAAGTCGCGACGTGCGACGCCGTCTTTTCCGTCTTCACTTGAAAGTGGCGACGACATGAATTCGTTTTCAAAACGATCGGCCAAAGCCTGATCACCGTTCCACTGTTCAAGGCTCATCCAATAGGCTGAGCCACTGGAAGTGGTGTTCGAATCTGAAGTGTTCTGCGTGTTTTGAGAATCCATCGTCTAGTTATCCTTGCTCAGGCTTTGCGAAATCTTGGGACCCATCTCGGACCGATCTACTAATAGTGGCAGGTCGAACAGCTGACCGGTGCCTGGTTCTCTTTTTCTCTATGACAGCTTATGCACCAGCCCATCGAGAGACTCGAGTGCTGATACATTGTTTCCATCGACTCAACAGGACCGTGGCACTTGTGGCACGCTTGCGGAGCACCGTACTTTTCAACGTGCCGCTTGTGATTGAAGCGAACGTGGTCTGGAAGCATGTGCACTTTCTTCCAAGCAATGGGCGTATTGTTGTTGTACGCCTCTGTGATTTTCTGAATCTCTGGTTTGTCGGTCGCAACAACCAAGTGGCAATTCATGCAGATGTTCAAACTTGGAACGGCCGAGTGATTGGCGCGCTCGGCGGAGGAGTGACAGTAAAGGCACTGCATCTTGTACTCGCCAGCGTGAAGTTCATGCGAAAATGCGACGGGCTGATCGGGAGCGTAGCCTTTGTTGTATCCGATCGAGCCCCACTCGCAACCCGTCAGGTTCGTCAGAGCGAGACTTGCGAACACGACAAAAAGCGCGGCGCTCAGATAGCTTCCGAACGAATTTTTTGCCTGATTTTCTGGATGATTTTCTGGATGTCTTGTCGTCACGTTTGTCTCCCCAGCGCTCTTCGCTCATCGCAGACCACTTTTCAGCGGTGACAACGCCAAGAGAACCAACGACTCACTGAATATACAGTGGTCTTTAGAACTCAATCTCGGCGAATCACATCGCCGGGCATTTGCGACTTAGTCGATATAAGTAAGCGAAACTCCGACAATTGAGAAACCAAATTTTGGCGAAGTTGAGAGGACTTTGAAAATCGGAGTGCTCAAGATCTAAGCACTCCGCCGTTTTGAAGGATCAAGCGGCAACGTTGCGCGCCCGATTCATGGCGTAAGCATAACCGACAAAAGCCATGTTGATAAGAATGAAGGCACTGACGTACTCGACGCCACCAGCGCCGAATCCGTAGGAATGAAGTCCTGCGCCGAGGACGAAATTCACTCCGTACCACGCCATGATCACAAGACTAAATGCGACCACGGCTCCGGCGAGCATACCGATATTTTTGACCCAACCAGAAAGACGCGCGTGCAGCAGTGCGACGTATCCCAAAAGCGCGATCAATGCCCAAGTCTCTTTTGGATCCCATCCCCAGAACCGGCCCCAACTGTAGTCGGCCCAAACTCCGCCAAGGATTGTACCCGCAGCCAACAAGACAACGCCGACCTGAAGACATCGATAGATTGAGACCGTGAGTTCCTCGATGCGAGAGGAATTGGCCCTATCTCCTTTGATCACAAACCCTAGGCCCAAGTTTCCAAGCATCCAAGCCAAGAAAAAGGCCGAGTAACTGATGGTGATCGTCAAGACATGAACAGTAAGCCAAAGGGTTGAACGCAAGACGGGCTCAAGCGGTTGAAGACTGGCATCGAGAACGTGAGGAACGCTGTCGGCCACGATATTACAAAAGGTCGCAACAATCGCACCCGAAAGAAGAACAAAATATGACTTCTGCTTCCATTCAAAAAAGAACGCGAAAAGCATTGTTCCCCATGAAACCCAAATCACAGTTTCATACATGTTTGAAACCGGAGGTCGCCCCGTCAAATAAACTCGAAGACTAAAACCGTAGGTGTGAATCAAGAATGCAACAAGAGCCAAAACCCAAGCGGCGCGAACAAAGTACTTTCCATTCGACTTTCCATCGCGAGTCCATGCAATGCCGATCGCGATGGCGGACAGAACATAAAGAATCCAAGCCAAGCGGAACGGATGAAGCTCTTCGTAATGAACTTCAATTCCGATATCTTTACCGTCGGGGTAAAGCGCGGGATTTTCAGTGCGGGCAGAATCCTGAAACTGCTGAACGGCCGTCAAAAGCGACGGCACTCCGCCGTCGGCATCGCCAGCAGCTGCGGCGCCGGGAAGTGCGCGAATGAACGCCTTTGCGATTGTTCCGAACTGGTCCTTTAGAGGCCCCTCGAGCTCGGACACTGAACGCCAGCGCTCGGGCTCGACAGGCTTCAATGGGTCGACGACTTCAGCTTCTGGTTTATTTTCTGTTTTATTTTCTGGCTTATTTTCTGCGGGCCGCGGTGGAACGACACGAAGAATTGAAGCGTTCTTTACGGCCTGATAGACACCCATCTGACTTTCAAGTCGCGCGGCCGCTTGATAGTAAGGGTTCAATTTTTCTTTCGTTTCACGGTAGGCCGCTAACTCTTGAAAAACCAATCCCAATCTGTCGTTCCCAAAAAGTTCCCGCGGTGCAAATCGGTCGCGCGTCACCTCAAGGTTCAAAGCTTTTTTTAGCGCCGCGAGCTTTAGCTCAATAATGGGCTGCTCATCCCAAAACTGCGGAGCTAAAAACCAGGTCATTACAATTTCAAGGGCCGGCCGAGGACGCGTATCGGGCTTAGCACCACCGCTTGTCTCCGACCCGTAATCAGCTTTCGGAATCGGCTTGTAGGTTATTCGCCCATAAACCAACTGAAGCGTCTCACGCGCGAAAGTATCGAAAGGTTTCACGCGACCGGCGTCTTGAATCGGCAGACGCTTCAGAGCTTCAATCCCCTCGTCCGCTCCAAAAGAGATCGAGCCGCTCAAAGAAAAAACAAGAGCGACAAGCGTCGCTGACAAAAATGTGCAAATCGAGTGAATCATACTGCAGTTCCCTTCATCATCCAGGCCCGGCGCTTCATGTAAAACAAATGGATGGCACCCAACACTATTAAAAGCGAACCGAGGTACTTAAGGCCCCGTCCTGGGTCGTGGTTGACAGAAAGCACTGATGCCGTCGGTTTTCCCGTCGCCGGATCGCTGTCAAAACTTGCTTGATAAAACGTGTAGCCCGCATGCTTGAGCGGCTCATTCATTGAGATCAGCTGTTGGCCAAGGCCCGGCACATCGACAAGACTTTCATAGCTGGCGGCGCGAAGTGTTCCTTGATAGCGGCCCACTTTAAATTCCTTTAAAGTCATATCAAATCCCATCGGAAGCCGTCGATTTGCATAGGAGATCACGTAGACTTGCTCATCTGCAAAAAGCTTTAAGAGGGAGTTGAGGCCCATCCACTGAACCTTCAGTTTACCTGTACCCGGTTCGAGAAACTCAATCTTAATCGCGGCGGTCGTCACAGGCGTCGGACGCTCGAGCGCGCGATAGGTGATTTCCTCTTTCGCTTTGGGCATGTACTTTAGAAGTCGAAATTGAAGGCCCATCCAGCCCGTTTCAATCACTTCGCCGGCCGAAACAAAACCCTTCTTGATCGAACCCGTTCTTGCAGAATGAATGTTGTATTCGACTCGCTCATTGTCCGCTGGCCGCAGAACGATCGCGTTGCGTCCGCCGAAATCACGCGGGAATTCACCCACGATAAGAACTTGCGCCGGGCCCAGGTCTTTGGTTTCAGCAGCATTTTTCGATGATTGAAGCATCCACTCGGTCATATTAACGTTCGGATTTTGCAGTTGGAATCGAAGCGCGGCGCCTGCGTTCGAATCGTCGGCGACGTCGACAAATTTTTGCTCGCGAATCGCATAAGGGACGGACTCGATAACTTTGATCTCACCACCTGGGATTGAAATCACCAGCGGCTTTTTTCCAGCAGGTCGCAAAAAGAAATCGACCTCTTCGTCAAAAAGTTTTCGGTAACTACTGCCGTCAAGAGAAGAGTAAACGGCGAGATCTGTCTCGCCCACCGTGATGGCTTTTTGCTTTTCACCGATCCCAATAGAGACCGATCCATCGACGCCAAACTTCTGCGTGATCAATGAACCAATAAGCAGAATGATGATCCCAATGTGAGCAAAAATAAAACCGATGTGTCTTGGTTTCCACGGCCATCTATCAACCATCACAGCCGTGAGACTGATGACCAACATCACCATCGGAGCGATCATCCAAATCGAGCTGTAAACGATCTTTTTTGCAGCCAAGGCGTCGTACTGAGCTTCAACGATGGTTCCCCACGCTGTCACAATACCGATCGCAAGAATGATCAACACGGCCAGCTTCAAGCTCGCAAGCTGACGAATGACTCTTCTAAATTTCTGTTTCATGTTTGCCACAGCGCCATCTAATCTTATCAAGCCTCAATTGGTAACAGAAATTCGTCTGTGAATGTCTGTCAGCATTTCCCCAACTCGAATTTGAGTCGCACTATATAGTGAGTCTACTTTATGCTTCGAGACTTCATCCATATAGAGTTTTCGGTTGAGTTCGATTTGAACGGTCTGCCATCCATCACGCGGCCGCCCGTAAGTCTCAGTGATTCGGCCACCTTTATAGGGCCAATTTTCACGCACCTTAAAACCCTGAGCGCGCCCTGCTTGGCAGACGAGTTCAAAAAATTCAGAAGATGAGCTTTTGCCGTCTTGGTTTGAAATAACCAGATCCGCGCGGAGCTCCCCCGGATCGCGGTGTTCACTTGTTCCAAGACTCGGCATCGAATGAAGATCAAGATGAAAGAGCGGATGTGCAGCAGATCTTTCGTCCTTGGATCTCACGGCTTCTGCGACTTCGGCGACGGCCTCATGAAACGGCCGAAAGCACCGCTGAACGATGGCGCGGTGAGTTTCGATGGATATGGGTTTTAGCATTAAGACATCTCCCATCGTGGTTTTTGACCAGTGAAGACCCCGAGGATGACGCCCGACCGGTTCACTGGCTCCGACGACGCTGGCCTGATCGACATCGGTCTCGAGCCTGTTCAAATCACAAGCATAACGATGCCACTGAGTTTTCACCCAAGCGATCCCGTTGCCAGAGAGACTTGTCGAATAGAGGTCATCGACGTAACGATCGACGTCATACATGAGTAAGCGCTCATCGAGCCCCTGAAGCCATGTGGCCTCCGGCGGAAGGTTTTCGCCAGAATGAGGCACCGTCACAATGAGCGGTCGGCTTCCATCGCCCAACGACTGAACAAAGTCTGGGCGCAGAATATTTGCGCTATTTTTCTTAGCCTTCAGAGATGGCTTGACGGTTGATGACACCTTTGGCCCCCTTGATCCTATGAGCAGCTCTAAAGTCTACACACGAACAGGCGATCAAGGAACAACATCACTTTTTGGCGGTGCGCGCGTCGTCAAAGATCATCCAAGGCTTGAAGCTTATGGAACTTTGGATGAACTCAACAGCGTTTTGGGCCTTGTCTTGGCGGACATTGAAAACGAGACCTGGCCTGGGTCAGCGAGCCTCGAAGTAGGCCGCCTCCAAGCTGAAATTCTAAAAATCCAACAAACGCTGTTTGTTCTCGGATCCCATTTGGCGACCGAAGATGAAGCGATGCGCACAAAACTCCCGAACTTGGATCCTAAAGCGGTTTCTGAACTCGAAGAAGCCATGGACCGAATGTCGTCTGACCTCACGCCGTTAAAACATTTTATTTTGCCCGGTGGCGTGCGCGCCGCCGCTTCGGCCCACTTGGCCCGCACCGTTGCACGACGTGCCGAGCGCGCCATCGTCGGCCTCACGCGCGAAGCTTCCGCCGCCAACAATGGAACGGTTCCAGCCTGGCTCACGGCCGTCGTTCAAAACATCAATCGCCTCAATGATTACTTTTTCGTTCTGGCTCGCCACCTCAATCGCCTAGCAAACCGCGAAGAACCAATCTGGATTCCATAAAAAATCAAGAATTCTGGAATTCGCGAATTCAAGAATTCACGAATACAGGTATGCGCTGTCCAAAGTGGTGAGCGCGTTGTGCGGCGGACTAGAGCCGTGTCACCCGCGCAAGATCACCCGAGCATCCCAACTGCCAAGGTGACTCAGTTTCGGTCTTTTGCGTCGTCGGTCGCGCCGTTTAGAATGGCGTGCGCTCGGCACCGAAACCCTGTCGTTCGAGTTCGAACTTCCGCCGATTGTGCACGGCGCACTTTAATTCGAGATTTTCGATAGCATCAGTGCCGCCGTCGACAAGTCCTTTGATGTGGTCGATCTGCAGCTGGTACGTAGACCCGCAAACCTCACCCACTGAGTTCAGCCACCGACATGATTGATCGCGCCGATGAAGGGCCCGAACAATATTCACACTTTGGTAGCTGCGATGGATGCGATTCGAAGCGGACTTCGACTTGACCTCAACGGCTATCGGCATCGCGGGTTTCAAGTTCGAAATCGAACTAAGTGCTAGGTTCGAATTCGAACTGGTTTTCGAGAGATCAATGTTCGTTTTGAGCTTTCGTGGATCCTTTTTCTCCAGAAAGAATTTTGCGGCCTCGGCAACGGTTTCGCCGAGCTTCGCATTGTGGTTTTTGTGCGTGTTTAGCTCTCGCACCCGCTTTAGATTTTCGAATTCCTCTTTTGAAAGATGGACTTCAATGGTGACCGAACCGTCTTGGTGAACCCGAACTCTTTCAATGGGATTGATTTTGATATCTAGCTCCTGAGCTATGATTTGGGCGGACGCATGCTCAGAAGATCGATTCTTTAAAAAGCTTCCGCTACTTTCCGTACTCTCGACATGCTTGGTGTTCTCGAAGCACCCCCGATTCACAATCTTCTCGACCAAATCTCGCTTTTGACCGACTGAAACTTTCATCCCCGGATTTTCTTTCTCGGCCTGGCGAATACCCATCGAGATCAAAGTGATTTGTCCGAGATTGATTTTTCCGCTGGCCAGCTCTTCTTTGATTTCCGGAACAACGTCCAATAATCGGGCTGCATCGATTCGGTTTTGCGCGGTGGCGCGCGGATAGCCGAGATGATCTGTGAGATATCCGAAAATACTGGTGCATCCATGATCGAGGTAGAGTCGTCGCACCATAAACTCATGAATGTGCGAGACGATCTCTGCCGTGAGCGCCAGATCACGCTTAGAAAGATCGCGAAGTTTTTCGGTCAACGTTTCGTTCGATAGGACTTTGAGATTCATTTTGGTCTCCCCCTCAAAAAACCCTACCATCGGTTTTTGAAGAGAGAATTTTCGCGCAAGGAGTCTCGCCATAAAGCCAAAATTTCTAACACGAGCCGCTTCGTGAATTCATCACCGGACGTCGAGCCAAGCGTCGATACGCGCTTTGAAAGCAGGCTCGAGAGACACGTAAAAATGCGCAAACCAATTTCGTTTATCGTCCCAAATCGCGGTCAAATTTTATTTCTAAAAATCTTCGAGATTAGCAACAGTGCGTTAGCCATCGAAGAATTCACAGGTGAAAGTCGCAGATCTTCTTTCGTGCTGCTTCCAGCAAGTCCAAGCTGAACAAAAAAACTAGTGGCAACAATCGACGCGAATTCCAGTTCGAACTCGAACTCACGTACGTAAATCACAAATTCAGACCGAAGAAGTCGAACTCGGCAGATGCCCGAAAATAGCGGGACGCAAAATGGTGATGGTGTCGCGGCGCCTTCGTACGCGCGGGTCGAGGGCCCGGAAGGCCCGAGCCGAGTCCGCGAGCGCAAATTTCGCTGCCTCCGTGAACAACGCGGACAGGCACCGAAGGCGGCAGCGAAATTACGCGTATCGCGGAGGAGCCGAACTCACCGCGACCCCGCGAGGCTTTTGTTTTTCGATTACTGTGCGTAGCCGACCAGCGGCCGCATTTGTCGCCAGAACCAATTGAGCATCGGATCTAAGTCGATGGAATCAATCACCGTCACTTCGTCAGTGCCGGCCGCCTCAGCCATCACTTCGTACTCAGAAACTGGCAGCGCAAGGCCCGGACCTACATTAATGAATCGCGCGACACCCTGGTGCTCAACCACTTCCGTCATGAGGCGCTTGATATCCATGACCGGCTGACCGACCTCGATCATGCCGCCATCTTCCGAGCGAATAAACGCACGGAACTCGGTCAAACAAACTCCACTCAATGAAGGAAGGCTTGAAGTGGCAACAATCGACAGCGTTTCGCGCGTGGCCGCTCGATCAGCCTCGGCCGACGTGTTCGCAGTCCCGCCGCACAAAGGCGCCTGAAACCCAGGCAGAAGACCCAGAGATGGTCCTCCCTGAGAAGGTACCGAGGAAATTCCTGGCGCCAAGTTCGAATCGTCTCGTTTCGTCAAAGGCGACAAAGTTTTAAGAGCCGCCGAGTTTTTGACCATCGACTCAAATGTCATTTGACCGGCACAAACTAGCAGCGCCGAATCGCCATTCGAACTTCCGACAAGAACATCGGGCAAGCGCTGTGTCTTCATAAGACGGTCATAAAGTCCTACTTGAACAATTGCCGCCAAAAGACTTTTAATTTTGATGTTTCTGAAAAACGATTCGTCTTCAGTGATCGTCGCGCCCAACAGATCAATGCGCTCGACATCGAGACTATCTAAAATCCGCTGAGCCTCTCGAATCCGCAGCGAGACTTCAGGAATTCGAACAGCGCCCAACCGAAGCTCGAGAAAATCGAGCCCATTTCGTCCGGCGAAGACGACTCCTGTCGCCGGAAGGCTGACTGATCTCGCCAGTGCTCCCGTTGTCGGCGGATTTTCAGACGTATTCATTGGTAACTTAATGTCTTTGTTTTCTGGCACAGCCTCACCCCTCGTTAGCGTAACCCTTCGTAAACGCGCAGCCCCGTCAGCAAATTTGCCAAGGACCCTTTCTGCTTTCGTTCACGTCACTCGCGACACAATCATGTCGCATTCCTCAGTACAGCATCCTCTGTGCCAGTTTTCGGTCCTCGATAGGCCGAGATTATTTCGAGAGAAAACCGGGGACAAAAAGAAACTGATTTGTTGCGGTCAACGCTTACGTTTGAGCCAAGCACTTTCTCCGTCAGAACGTTTCGACTTCGAGCGAACAAACAGTGGTCACTCACCCTGAAGGGAATTCAAGGGCCGTTGAAATTGCAGGAGTCTAGGTGCGTCGAAGATCGCGCCAGCACTAAGTCGGGGTCGCCACGAAAGCGGTGCCGCACCCGCTAACCTCTCTGATACTCTCGGGAAATGAATTCGCAGCGCCCTGGTCTTGAGACTCTCGCAATTGTCGCCCTGCTGCTCTTGCTCGGATATGCCGCGGCGGATCTCTCATTATTATCGCTGAGAGAAAAACTTCTTCCCACCGAACCGCCCATCACGCGCGCAGCGGCCGGACCGGGACCGACTTATGTCGGAAAAGAAAAATATCAAATCATCACAGGTCGAAATATTTTCTCCAGCGATCAGCGCATTCCGGATCCCATTGGCGGAGCGCCAACAAAAATTGAAGATGGGCAGCCTGTTCTGTCGCAGCTCCCACTCGCATTGGTCGGAACATTGGTCCACGCAAACCCTCTAAGGTCCGTGGCCACCGTGAACATGAAAAGTAAAAACGAAGTCATTGCGATTCGAGTCGAGGGCGAATTTCCAGAAAACATGGGGACCGTCACAAAGATCGAACGCTCGCGCATGGTGTTTAGAAACAACGCCAGCGGTCGGCTTGAGTACATCGAACTTAAAGACGAAGGCCTTCTCACTTTTGGTTTAGCGGCCGCAACGACGCTCGTTCCTGGCATCACGATGAATAGCGAGACCGATCGAACCGTGAAGCGCGATGTTCTTGAAGGCTACCTCAAGGATCTTCCAACGATTCTGCAGCAAGCGCGCGCCGTACCTCGCATTGGGCCCAACGGAAACGTCGAGTGTTTTAATATCGCAGAACTTCAGGCCGGCAGTGTTTTAGAGACGATCGGCATACGGCGCGGCGATTGTATCGAGACCGTCAACGGTCAGCGCATCGACTCTCCGGCGAAAGCGATGGAGCTCTTTCAGTCGCTTCGCTCGGGAACTGATCAAATCAATATCGGTTTTGAACGCGGCGGTCGCAAAGAAAACGGAAATTACACGATCGTCGAGTAGCAGCTTTAGAAGTTTTAAAAATTAAGTTACGGGCAACGTATCAAAGACAAGGATGTCGATGAACCAGCAGTCGATGAAACAAAATAAAGAAACCGCCAATCTCTGGACTCAGGCTCTTCGAAGCTTGATCGCACTCACCATGGTCACGTCGACTCTTCCGATGGCAGCTCAGGGTCAGAACGAAGATCTTGATCGTCTTTTTGACGACGAAGAACTTGAAGAGCCCGTCGGTAACTTCAATCAGGCTCCGCCCCCACCGATGGGCGCAGGAAGTCCGTCTGTTGAGCAAGGCGCCGATGCTCCCGCACCATTGAGTGATTTTTCGTCCGGTGGAAGTGGCCTCAGCAATCGCCCCGTAAAACCAATGGTCGTTCAACCTGCTCCGGGCCGCGCTTCGGGCGCGCCAAGTCTTGCGGATGCGCAGATTGAGGACATGACAGATGAAAACTACCCCGATCTTGTTGAAGCGAACTTTCCAAACGCTGAGATCACAGACGTTGTTAAAGCGATCTCGCAGCTGACGAACAAGAATTTCATTATCGATCCCGGCGTGCGCGGAAAAATTTCGATCTTGGCACCTTCTAAAGTCACAGTGGCTGAAGCGTATAAGGCGTTCTTAGCAGCTTTGGCCGTGAACGGCTTTACGGTTGTACCTTACGGAAAATTTTTAAAAGTAAAAGCCTCAAGGAACGCGCAGAGAGACTCGATCGAGACGTACACAGGAAAGTACGCACCTACGAGCGACATCTACATCACGCGTATCATTCACCTAAAACACATCTCGGCCGAAGAAGTGAATAAGCGGCTTCGCGTACTTCCCTCAAAAGACGGCGAGATGACACCCTACGAGCCAACAAACTCGCTTCTCATCACAGACTACGGCGCCAACGTCGAACGCATGGTGAAAATCATCAACGAGCTTGATCGTCCCGGGTTTGAAGAGCAGCTCAACGTGATCCCAATACGCTATGCAAAGTCGAAAGATTTGGCCGACCTCATCAATCAAATCATCAACAAAGAAACCCGCAGCGGCGGCGGACAAGCACCGGCCTTTGGCGCCAACGTTCCCCGTTTCCGTTCGCGCGGAGGTACGGCGGCTGGCGGAACTCCTGAAGAGCTTTCTTTGGTGGCCCCCGATGACAGAACGAACTCTTTGATCGTTGTCGGAAATAAAGCCGGAATCGAAAAAGTCCGAGACCTTGTGAAAAAACTTGATAACAAACTCGATCCCGCAGAAGCCGGCGGCGTTTTCGTTTACTACGTACGCTACGGTGAGGCCGAGAAAATCGCGCAGACAATCAGCGGTCTTGCCAGTGGATCCTCCAGCGCGGGCGCCTCGTCAAGTCCACTGGGTGGCGTCGGAGGCGGTGGCTTCGGGGGCGGCGGCACAACACGCGCTGTATCTCCTTTGGATCGTCAGAATATTTTTGGTGGCGATGTTAAAATCAACGCTGATAAAAACACCAACTCCCTCGTCATCACGGCTTCAAAGCAAGATTACGACACCGTAAGATCCCTTCTCGCGAAGCTTGATATCGCTCGCGATCAGGTTTTTGTTGAAACGATCATTATGGAAATGAACGCCAACAAAACGCGCGACTGGAATCCGGCTTACATCTATTTAGATCCGGCCTCGAAAGGAATCGGCCGCGGCGGCTTTGCGAAGCAAGGGACATTGACTGATATCGTCAGCGGTGGCGATAAAGGCGGAGCCGTACTTGGTTTTGGAAGCGGCCAGACTGTCGACTTCACAATTCCCGGAACGACGACTGTAACCAAGATTCCGTCGCTTCTTGCCTTCATCTCGTTCATCCAACAAAACGTCGAATCCAACATCTTGTCGACGCCAAGAATTATGGCTCTCGACAACGAAGAAGCGACGATTGAAGTGGGCGACAAAGTCCCCGTCAGCGCCAGTACAACGAGTGTCGGAAATAACGTGGTCAATGACGTGAAGTTTGAAAATGCGACCATCAAACTCACGATGACCCCGTTCATTCGCCCCTACTCGAACGAAGTTCGTATGAAACTTGATCAGAGTGTGAAGCAGGTCAACGCCAACGCCGGTGTTGCTTCGGGACTTCAAGCGCTGGCTACGACCATTTCTGATCGCTCCGTAAAAACAAACATCGTCGTAAATTCAGGCGACACAGCTGTCTTGGGCGGACTTATCCGAGACGAAGATGCAATCGATGAAGCGAAGATTCCGATTTTGGGCGATATCCCCGTCTTGGGATGGCTCTTTAAGTCGCGCACCAATACGAAGAAGAAGATCAATCTTGTGATCTTCATTACTCCGAAGATCATTCGAAGCGTCACCGACAGCCAGAGACTTCTTGGCGAAAAGGCCAACGAGCGCATTGACTGGATCAAACGAAACTTCGATGGTCGCGATCCCAATGGTGCAAAAATGGATTCGCTTCCGCGCACGACAAAACGTTCAAGAGATCAGCGTGTGAATAAAACCAACACTGACCGGCCCGTG
This sequence comes from Bdellovibrionales bacterium Ga0074137, assembly GCA_001464715.1. Lineage (GTDB taxonomy): Bacteria > Bdellovibrionota > Bdellovibrionia > Bdellovibrionales > JAMPXM01. The sequence continues at coordinate 43,561 of LNDT01000034.1, forward strand.
AACCTTAACCAATAAATTTCGGGGCCTATCGGCCCACTTTCGCCCCAAAGGACACTGAACGAATGGCAGCGATTCAAATAGACAGCGTTCTGATAAAAAACACCTCTCTTTCCGAAGAGCAGGTAACGCTTCTCCTTGATCAGCCTTCGGCCACGGGAGCTTCCATTCGCGATCTACTGACGCGAAAAGAAGGTCAGACCGCCGACGATGTCTTAAGTGATCTGGCCGGCCAAATGGGTCTTACCTATTTAAGAGAAATTCCCGTCAACGAAATCAACGTCGATCTTGTTCGAGATATCCCGATTGGGTTTGCGAAAAAACATGAGGCGCTTCCTCTCAAAGAAGACGCGCTGTCGGTTCATGTCTTGGTCACAAACCCCCTGAACACGCGGATCCTTGACGATCTCCGCGTGATCTTCAAAAAACGAATCGTACCCGTGATGACGTCAAAAACTCGCGTCATCGATGCCATCAATAAATTGTACGAAAAAAGCACTTCGGGGCTTCAAGGACTTGAAGGAATTGAAGACGATGATTTGGATCTCGAAGATCAAATCATCGATCTTTTAGAGAGCGGCGACGACGATGCGCCCGTGATTAAGCTCGTCAACACCCTGCTCTTCCGCGCGGTGAAAGAAAAAGCGAGCGATATTCACATTGAACCTTACGAGCGCGATATGGCCGTCCGTTTCCGCATCGACGGTGTTCTCTTTGATATCTATAAACCGCCTAAAAAACTTCAGAACTCGATCACTTCGCGTATTAAGGTTATGGCGAACCTCAACATCGCTGAAAAGCGACTTCCGCAAGACGGCCGTATTCCCCTAAAACTGGGCGGAAAAGATATCGACGTCCGTCTTTCAACGGTGCCGACAGCTTTTGGCGAACGCATCGTCATGCGTCTTCAGGATCGTTCGAACGTCGTACTTCAGCTCGAGCAATTGGGATTCAGCGAAGAGAGTATGGGAATCTTGACGGAGGATCTTTTAAAGAGGACCTACGGGATTTTGCTTGTAACGGGCCCCACAGGCTCCGGTAAATCGACAACGCTCTACGCGTCGCTCACTCGCATCAACAACTCGGAATTGAATATCCTCACGGTCGAAGACCCCGTGGAACAACGGATTCACGGAATCGGTCAGGTTCAAGTGAATGCGAAAATCGGACTTACCTTCGCTCAAGGTTTAAGATCTTTCCTTCGTCAGGATCCCGACGTCATTATGATCGGAGAGATTCGAGATTTGGAAACGGCCGAGCTTGCTATCCAGGCTTCGCTCACGGGTCACTTGGTGTTTTCAACGCTTCATACGAACGATGCCGCGGGCGCCTTCCCACGACTGATGGACATTGGCTGCGAACCGTTTTTAATCGCGACATCAATTCAAGGAGTCATATCCCAACGCCTCGTCCGCGTTCTTTGCCAGCACTGCAAATCTCCGCATGTCGCGACCGATGCCGACCTTGTCTCACTGGGTCTTAGCCGTGAAGCCGTTCGAGGAGCCACGATCTATAAATCCGTGGGCTGCGAACACTGTAACGGGAAAGGCTATCTTGGACGAACAAACATACAAGAGCTTCTCCTGGTCACGGATGACATTCGCACCATGATCATGCAGCGAAAAGACGGCGGAGCCATCAAGCGACGAGCTCTTGAACTTGGAATGAAGACGTTCCGTGATCATGGGGTCGAGAAAGTTCTCAAAGGCATCACCACCATTGAAGAAGTCTTGGCCAACACGCAAATTGATCTCTAACTCACTTTCGTGAGACGCTAAGGTCGTATGCCAGTTTTTGAATACAAAGGTCTTAACCAGTCCGGTAAAAACGTTCGAGGCTCGGTCGATGCCGAGAATGCGCGAACGGCCCGAACTCGTTTAAAAAAAGACGGCATTTTCGTTACTGAAATACGCGACAAAACTAAAGCGCAGGCCGCCAAAGCCAAAGGCTCAAAACCAACGGGCGGAAAAGTTCCGATTTCAGACCTAGCAAATCTCACGCGCCAGCTGGCCACACTGCTTCGCGCAGGAATTCCTCTTGTCGACAGCCTCATTGCTGTCGCCGATCAAATGGAAAATCCACTTCTAAAAGACGTGGTCTCCGATGTGAAAACTCAAGTCAACGAAGGCTCGACGCTTCACAAAGCCATGGCAAAATACCCCAATATATTTTCTCACATCTACATCACCATGTGCGAAGCCGGGGAAGCCACAGGCACCCTCGACGTCATTCTTTTAAGACTCGCCGAGTTCACAGAGGCCCAGAATGCTCTGGTTGCGAAAGTGCGCGCGGCCATCATGTATCCGGTGATCATGACTGTATTTTTAACGGCCATGCTTGCGGTGATTTTCATTTTCGTTGTACCGCGCATGTCGGCCGTGTTCGAAGGCGCCGAGATGGAGCTTCCTTGGTACACAGAAGTCGTCATCGCGGTCAGCGGAATCTTCGTTGAGTACTGGCTTGCGGTTATTATCGCCGTCTTCGCGGCCGTGATTATGGTGAGGTCTTGGAAAAGCTCACCTTCCGGAGCGCGCCAGTGGGACAGGATTGTTCTTAAAACTCCGATGATAGGCCGCCTGGCGAGGATGATTGCCGTGTCCCGTTTTGCTCGAACTCTCTCGACCCTGCTTGCGGGCGGAGTGGCGATGCTTCAAGCGATGGACATCGTTAGAAACGTGGTCGGCAATTCAGTATTAGCCGAAGCCATCGACGAAGCTCGAAACAATATCCGCGAAGGAGAGTCGATCGCAGCACCTTTAAAACGGTCCGGTCAGTTCTTCCCGATCGTCATTCACATGATCGCCATCGGTGAAAAAACAGGTGAACTCGAAAGCATGCTTTCGCAGGTCAGTACGAGCTTTGATTTCCAAGTCGATACCGAGATCGAGGGTGTCACCGCGGCCCTTGCCCCGCTGCTCATCGTCGTCATGGGACTTCTCATCGGAAGCGTCGTTTTTTCGATAATGATTCCGATCTTTCAAATGTCGCAGATTGGTGCCCAGTAGACCGACAGATAACGCGCCTTGTTGTCGGCGAGAGCCCCGATACTTGAGCTCGCTTCTTTGGAGAGTTAAACTAAAAACCTTCCAGCATTTTCGTATTTGATTCTGAAAGGATCGCACGATGACTAAAACAAGAACTCCTTTATTTCGACGACACCTGGGTAACGAACGCGGTCTCACTCTGATCGAAATCATGGTCGTTCTTTTGATCGTCGGTGGTCTGGCGGCGACGATTGGCCAGACGGTTTTCAACAACTTGCGAAACTCCAACGTCAGCCAAACACGACTTCGTTTCGGTGAAGTTTCAAAGTCTCTTGAAATGTACAACGGCGACTGCGGTGGCTACCCGTCGACTGAAACAGGCCTCGATGCTCTCATGACAGACCCAGGGAAAGATGTTTGTCCGAACTGGGGACCACAGCCCTATGCGGTCAAAGCCATTCTCGTCGACGCATGGAACCGCCCGATTCTTTACGAGTCCGATGGAGCGACCTTCGTACTTAAATCTCTCGGGGCGGATCGCCGCGAGGGCGGAACCGGTGACGGCAAAGATCTCTTAAGCACCGACGGCAAATAGCCCCTAGCCAGCTGCGTGTGACGTGCTACGATAATTTCGTGGGAAATTCGCGCGGATTCACTCTCATTGAAATCATGGTCGTCATGCTCATCATCGCAGGAGTCCTTGCGATGGGTGGCACTCGTATTTTTAATCCCAATGAAAACCGACGATCTCAAGTTCGAAAAATCGCCGTTCAAACACGAGAGTTAAGAACTGCGGCTCGACTTCAAAATGCCACTTTTCGTTTGGTCTTCGAAATGAACGAAGAGACCGGACATCGCTACTGGGTTGAGAGTGCGAGTGGACACACGCTTCAGCTTTCAGAGGACCAAGAAAAGGAGCTCGAAAAACTCACCGAGATTCAGCGTGAAGGCGTCAATAAAGGCCGCTCTAATTTCACAAAAGACATGAAGCTCGGAAAAGAAGTCGAATTGAATGGCGGACTCTTTTTTGAGGGTATTGAAATCTCTGGCCGCTCAAAGCCGATCGGCTCGGGCTTGGCTTACGTGCATTTCTTCCCACAAGGTCTTTCCGAAGAGGCCCTGATCAAAATTGGCGACCGAAAAAATCAGCATTGGACGATTTCCATTCACCCTCTCACCGGAACCGCAGAAATTTTAAACGGTAGCTTAAGTTTCGCTGATCTTCGAGGGGCTCGATGAGTCAGCGCGGCTTCACCCTGATCGAAACAATGATTGCGACCGTCATCATGGCGGGGGCGTTGATCGTGATCGGAAGTGCCTGGAGCGGAAATTACATGCGCATTGAGAAAGCGCGCGTGAATGCCAATATGGCAGCACTTCTTGAGCGGAAAATGACGGAATTCGAAATAGAGTATCGCGGAAAACCGATTTCAGAAATCAAGGACGAAGACTCCGGCGAATTTTCAGAAGAGTTCAGTCTTTTCAGGTGGGAAATGCGCTCCAAAGAATTTGAAATGCCCGATGTCAGCGGGTTTCTTGGTGCAAAAGAAGGCACGAACCAAGAGGTCATGGCGCTGATCGTGAAGACTGTTACAGACTATGTTAAAACTGCGGTCAAAGAAGTGACGGTCACCGTCTACTACAAAAGCCCACGGTCAAAGACAAAAGAGCTCAGCCAATCGGTCGCGACATACTTTGTCGACTACACAAAACCTCTTTCGATCAGTGGACTTCCCGGCGGAGCCGCGGCCGCGCCGGCTGCGGGCGCAACATCGGACGGTCCAAGTGGCGGACCCTCGGGAGCCACCCCGTGATGAGAAAAGAGCAAGGGTTCACGCTCATTGAAATCATGGTCGCACTTTTAATTATGGCGGGACTCAGTCTCATCATGGCGCAATCGGTGAAGACGGGGCTTGATAGCCGAAAAAAAATCCAGCTTCAGCTCTCTGAAGAGTCTTTGATCCGTGATGCGATGAGGCTGATTGTAAGTGACGTCTCTTCCGCCTTTCATCACCGGGACACCACGGTTGCGATCTACAACAAAGTTCTGGAACTGAGGAAAAAGAAAGCCACCTCGCCAACAACGCCCGGCACAGTGAATTCGGGCGACAACTCGGCTGGCGGTACCGCAGCACCGGGAACGGTTTCATCTGGCGCGCCAGCATCGGCCACAACTGCACCGGATCCTTTAGCGGCCGCGACGCCACTCCCAATTCCAAATCAGCTGACCGGCTTCGTTGGTTCGAGCAACGAAATGACTTTTTCCGTTAAAAATCATGTTCGACGGTTCGTCGATGCTAAAGAAAGCGATCTGGCGCGAGTCTCCTATTTTTTAAGAAGCTGCCGGCAGAGTCAAAGAAGCGAAAGCTCGCAGTGCTTGGTTCGTACCGAAACGATAAGTCCCACCGATGAATTTCCGCTAGCACCTGCTGATGATGAGGACGCACGCGGTATCGTATTGGTCCACAATGTGACAAACTTTAAACTTAGGTACATTGCAACCGGGATGGATGATTTTACGGATGCTTGGGACTCGCTCCCTAAAGGCACCAATGAAGAAACTCGAAATCGTTTTCCCGACGCCGTCGAAGTCACTCTTGCGATCCACGATAAAAATAATCCAGCAAGTAAACCCAGGCTTCTTTCGTGGCTAGCACCGGTTCGAAATTCAAACAATATGGACGAGGCGGAGAAGGCAGCGCTGGCCGCCGATGCTGAAAAATCCGGGGGAACCGGGACACAGTCCCTGCCAAGCGGGAGACAGCAATGAAGAACTTAAAATCTGAACGAGGCGCGGCCCTCATGCTGGCACTTTTTGCGACGACACTTCTTATGGTGATCGCGACAGAGATCATGTTTGAAACAAGCGTGGAATATGTCGTATCCACACAATCTGTGAATCAAGTCCGTGCCTACTGGGCCGCTCGCGCAGGGGCTGAGATGAGTCTTTTGCGCATTCATATTTTTCGTCAGGCTCAGTCCGTCGGCGCCTCGGCGCTACCAGATCCTTCAATTCTTGATGAAATCTGGCGCCAACCTTTTCTCTGGCCACCGCCTGTTCCTGAAGGCTCGACACTCGTCGACAGAGACTCGATTCTAAAAGCGGTCAATGCGAGCGATCTTACGGTTCTTAAAACAAGTTACTTCACAACCATCGAAGCCGAAGGAGCTAAGATCGACATCAATGATCTTGGGTCTCCATCAAAAATCATGGCGGATGCGGCTCGAAATCAGCTGATGCAGATTTTCGCGCAAAAAAATGAGAACGATGAAGACTTCTCGTCGCGGTTTCGAGGATTTAATTTTACCGAGGTCATTAACAATATCGCTGACTGGGTCGACGCCGATGGCGAAGGGCGAAACGGTGGCGGCGAACGTGAACTTTATTCGGACCGCGAAATGAACACGAAGTTCATGCCGCCCAACCAACCGCTTCGGACGCTTGAAGAACTTCATATGATCTCTGGGATGACTGATGAACTTTATGAATTGATCATTCCCGCCATTACTCTTTACGGCGGTAAAGGCATCAGTGTGAATCAAGCGACGAAAGAGGTTTTCCGCGCCTTTGGTCCAGCGTTCACCGATGAAAGAATCGATCGTCTTCTGGCAGATCGATCGGATCCGAAACGTGGTCCCTTTAAAGACGAAAAGGATTTTGTCGAGTACCTCAATTCGATTGGAATCAGCGGCAATCCCTTTCTTGCCGAAGACAATTCGAAAACCCCCCTGGTCTTTGAGCCAGAAACAAACTTCAGAGTTCGCTCCACGGGTAAAGCCGGACAAGCACAAAGCGATATTGTCGCCATCGTCTATGATGCCGACAAGATCCGCGAGCGGTTGGAAAAAGCACTGGTCGATCAGGCCACAAAAGGCACGGCACCCGCTCCTGGAGCCGAAGACCCAGCCAATCCACCGACTGATGGGACCCCCAATACAGCGCCGGGAAAAGCTGCGAAAACGGCGGCCGCACCGCCGCCTAGTTTGCGTCGACCGAAGATCGTCTACTGGAGCGAGGATTAGTCAGTTTTCGAAGCCAGCCTTCCAGCGTCTTCTAGTTGGAATAACGGATCTTTCTTAGTTAGACTTTGAGCAGTATGAAGAGTCTTGGCGTCGACATCGGCAGTAGCAGCATAAAAATAGCAGAGGTCGAAGGTTCGGGTCGAACAGCCTCCCTTACACAGCTGTGGGAGCTCCCCCTTTCGACCGACCCCACTCGCGACCAAGCTCTTGAAGCGATCGAAAAACTCCGCGCGTTCTCGACTCAGTACCCCAATAAAGACGCGCGCTGGATTGTTGCTGTTCCTCAGAATTCTGTCTCAACCCGACTCAAACGGTTTCCTTTCGTGGATCGACTGAAGATTTTAAAAAGTCTCCCGTTTGAACTTGAAGAAGAAATTCCCTTCGACGCTGATGAAACTATTTTCGATGCCCGCGTGGTCGAAACTTTTTCCAATGGCTCAGATGTCATCGCTATCGCGTGCCCCTTCGAAGCTGTCGAAAAAGCTTTAAGTCGTGCCAAAGATGGCGGATTCGAAGCTTCAATAATTTCTGTTGAGGGCTTAGCTCTTTCCAACGTTCTTGATTCATGGTGGGCCGCGCCGGTTGCAACAGCCGAAGCTGTACAGCTGGGTGACGACGCTCCTCGAAGTAGGGACCTTCGCGAAGCGCATGCGATTCTACAAATCGGCCACACCAGAACCAATGTGGTTGTCTACCGCGGTTCGCACGTTGTCGCTGTTCGTTCTATTCAGTGGGGTGGCCACGATGTGGCGCTGGCACTTGAAGCTACGTTTAAAATCCCCTACGTCGAAGCGATCAAAGTTCTTCAAACAAAAAGTTTTGTTCTGCTGAACGTCAGTGGTGCTTCTCGCGATCAGCTTGCCATGCACAAAGCGGTCGCGGACTCGGCAATCCCCCTCATTCGGGAATTGCGCCTGACTCTGCTTGATCTTCGGTCTTCGGCCGGTGCCGACTTAAAAGATCTGCGATTGACCGGAGGTGCGAGCCAAATTCAGAACTTGGCCCCGTGGCTCACTCAAGCTCTCGAAGTCTCGGTGAACAGTCTCGACTACGTCACAACTTTGATTGCGAGTGGAAAACTTAGCATTCGTACTCAGCGAAGCCCCGAAGCAGAGAATGTGGCGGCGACGGCGATCGGCCTTGCTCTTGAAGGTCTTCGTAAGCCTCGAAACCCAGCCATCAATTTACGAAAAAATCTTTTCACTAAATCTAACGAGAGTGTCCGGATTTTTTGGGATACATGGAAAACGACCGCGCAAATTGCTGTTTCGATTTTTGTGGTCTTCTGCGTGTTCTCGATCGTTCGAGAATCAATGTCGCTGACACTTGCCGAGCGCTCGGATGATACCTTGATGCAAGCCGCGAAAACTGCGGCCGGCCTTAAAGGGACGCAGGCGACCGCCAGCGGCGTGAGTCGCTACATTCAAACGGAATCACGTGCGATAAAAAGTCGAGAAACCTTGGCGCAGCTTGAGTCGTATGTCCCCGCGCTGGAATTCGTTTTGAAAATGTCCGAGAGACTACCCGTTCAGCTTCCACCAAGATCCGGTCGAGGACTTGATGTCGATCGGCTCTCGATCGAAAACGACGACCTCACAATCGAAGGCCGCGCGCAAGGTGCTGACATACTTGCTTCGGTCGAGAAGGAACTTCAAAGCATCGCTCGCCCGGGTTCGATGAAAAAAGTCACACCCACGTCGCTTCGTCCCGGTGCCCCCGGAACTCGCTTCGGCTTTGTTATGAAAATTGATCGGAAACCTTAGGCCCTAGTAGGGAAGGAGTTGTGCTTTGATCCTAGACGATGTCCGCGACAAAACGCTCGAGCTTCTTCAAACCATCAAGGGCCAACTCGATGAGTCCGACGCTTATATTCAACTCAAAGAACGCTACGATTCTCTGTCGCCGTTTCTCCAAAAAGTTGTCGTAGGCTTCGCTGGAGCCGTTTTCGCTTTCGTTCTTTTTCAGTTTCCGCTGGGTTACTACAACACAAGTTCCGAGAACATCGCTCTCTTTGAAGAGAATCGGGATCTCGTTCTAGATCTCTACAGCGTCAAGCGTCGGTCTCAGGCAACGCCCGCCATCTCTCCGCCGCTGGAAGCGTCGGCTCTTGAATCTCGCGCACGTTCGGCGGTCACAAGTGCTCGCGTGCAAGCTGATCAGATCAAGGGTGTTTCGTTTTTCGATAACGCAGGTCCCGCATCAAGTTCGTTCATTCCAAAAAGCGTGACCCAAAGTGGCGTTGAAATTCGATTGGCGAATTTAAACCTGAATCAAATTGTGGAAATCGGGCACAGTCTTTCAAATCTCGGTTCAATGACGAAAATCACCGGACTTGAAGTTCGCCCGGGCCTTGCTCCTGGCAATTATTTCGATGCGACATTTAAGGTCGTAAGTTTCAACGTCTCAGGAGAAGCGTCGAAATGAGCGAACTAACGGGTCTCATTCGAAGCTTCATCCAGATGCTCCTTCGCAATAAAGGAAAAATTTTTTGGATTCCCGTGATCGCAGTTCTTTGGATACCGTTTTTATTTCCCTACTCGGACCTGCGGTCCGTTGTCGCGACCACTCTTTCGCGCGCCTTGGGCGACGGAACGTCGATCGATTTTAATCAGGCCCACTTGGCGATCGGTTTTCCGATCGCACTGGAACTTGAAAATTTCGAATTCATGGCTCCAGGGCTTCCCATGATTGCGGCCGATCGATTGACCGCCCGCCCAAGCCTCATGTCACTTTTGTCCCAAGCGCCGGCCGGTTCAATCGAAGCCGAAGGTCTTTTTCAAGGAAATGTCGTCGCGAGCCTCGCGTCGGGATCAAAACTAAAAAGCGGCGCGCGAAGCCAAGAAATCACAGCCAGCATCACCGGCCTTCAACTTGCGGCCCTCACTGAGGCCTTTCGTCGAAGTGGTGCTCTCAGTTTCAATGTTCAAGGAATTCTCGACAGCACGACGTCAATCACGATGGATCCTCAGTTCGAGGAACAACCGCAGGGCGAAGTTTTTCTTCAAGCCAAGACAATATCGATTCCCACAGTTTCAGTTCCAATTCCAAATATGGGTCCCGTCCAAACGCCGTCGCTTCAATTGGGCCGAGTCGAATTCAAAGGACGAATGGCTGAGGGAAAAGTTCAAATCGAAGATTTTAGTTTCGGCCAAGGCTCTGACTCCCTCACAGGCCGCGTGCGCGGCGAAATGGGCCTCACCCTGACTCGCCAAGATCAGCGACTGCGAATGACCCCTGGAGCGTTCGATCTTCGCGTGGAGCTCAATATTTCAAAATCACTGATGGACGCGATGTCGAAATCGGGCGTGGCTTTGGCGCTTCTGATTGTCGAAAAGCACAAGACAATGAACGGCGAAAACTCGCGATTTGCATTCCGCGTCAGAGCCTCTCAGTTCGGCGCCCCGCCTACATTTGAGAGCCTCCCCTAACGCATCGCAACCTTTGCGGACGACTGCTTTTTTCTCTCGCCTCTTTTGAACTTCAGGTTCTACGCTGCCTCTCAAGTCAACGTGGGCATCCGGCGCCCGTAGAATCAATCGAGCCGGCAGGGGGATTTATGGCAGGAGTGAACAAGGTAATTATCGTCGGTCGTCTCGGAGCAGATCCGGAAACTAAACAAGTCGGAAACGGCGGCAACGTCGCTCGTCTCAGCGTCGCGACTAGCGAAAACTGGGTTGATAAAGAAGGCCAAAAACAAGAGCGCACTGAATGGCATCGAATTGTCGTCTGGGGAAAGCTGGCCGAAATCTGCGGTCGACATCTTTCGAAAGGACGCCAAGTTTACATCGAAGGTCGTCTTCAAACTCGGTCTTGGGAAGACAACGGTCAGAAAAAATACTCGACAGAAATCGTCGCCAATACCGTGCAGTTCCTTGGAGCTCCCGGCGAACGCGCTGAAACTGGTGGTAGTGCTTACGGCGGAGCGCCGGCTCGGGCCAACTCATCCGGTGGCGCACGCTCGAACGCAAACTCATCCAATGACGACGCGGGCGGATTCCAAGACTTCAGTCCCGAACCAAGCTTCGATAGCTCGGAAGATATTCCGTTTTAAATTAAGTCATTCGCGACATCGCGAGCGATATTCATCGCTCTTCAAAAGAGACCGAGGCCTCAGCTTCGGTCTCTTTTTTTATTGCGTGTGTGGGACAATTGTCGGGGTCCCAAATTCAAAAGAGTGCCTTCGTCAGAACCAAGCTTTAACCTTATCGTAGCGAGGTTATCATGCATCGAGTAATTTCAACCCGGACTCTCGTCACTCTGCTTTCGGCCGCCTTTGGAATTCTCATAGGCTTGGTCAGCTTCAGTGAAAACGTTAGCGCTTCATCCGTCAGTAAGGTTCGCGGAAAACAAGCCATTGTCGTTTTTGATGGTGGAGAAACGCCGGCGCCTGGTGACAAATTTTTCGCACTTGAAGGCGGAAAACGCAAAGCCGTGCTCGAAGTCGTTCAGTTTAAAAATGGCAAAGCCAAAGTTAAAATCTTAAAAGGCACTGCAAAAGAGGGAATGGACGTCGCAAGCACCAAGCGAAAGGCCAAAACAACGCAGACCGCACAGTCCGATGAAAATTCGGAAGCTTCAGACGACGACGAAAATTCAGACGACGACGAGACTAAAACCACTTCGAAAAACAAACCACTCCGCAACGCTGGCAAAGCGACTTTGTTTAAAGATATGACGATCGGTGCTGTCGTTGGTTATGCGATGGACTCCCAGACGGTATCGATTTCTGGTCAATCGATCGCGATGACGGGATCTGGCTTCAGCGCGAAAGGTTTTGCGGACATTCCAATCGCTGGAAGCTTGTCACTCCTCCCACGCGCCGGTGCCGAGCAATTCAACGTTCAAAACGGAAACTCTAAAACCAGCATTCTTTACGCCGTTGGTGATCTGATTTTGAAGTATGCGTTCGCAGACAGTGGTTTTATCCCGTTCGGCTTGGCCGGACTCGGCATCCACTTCCCGCTTTCAAAAAGTTCAGAGCTGGCACTCGACGTAAATCGAATCTCTTCCACCACTGTATTTTACGCCGGCGGCGGATTTAACTACGCCATCAGCGGCTCAAGCTACTTTCAACTCACCGCCGAGTATGGCTACTTCCCACCATCGAACGACGTAACAACATCGATGATCGCCGTAAGATCCGGCCTAGGCTTCCGCTTCTAACCCCCCGTCAAGAGAGCGGCCTCCGTCCGTTCTAAATTTCCAAAGTACAATCTTAGTGATATGGGGATCGCGGCTCCTTCCCTTTTCCCGCGACCTCCGAATCGGGAAGGTCGCGTAAGCCGCGACCCGAGCGCAGGAGGCGCGAGCCGATGCGGCGAAGGCAGGATGCCTGCGTCGCGGGCAAAGGGAAGGCGCCGCAATCCCCCACCTACAATTCCGTTTTAGAAATTCTAGAAGCGTTCGACCGCGATGATTCCGGGGATTTTTTGTAGGTCGGCAATGACGAGAGACAGGTGGGTTTTGTCTCTCACTGAGATTTCAAATTGGCAGACGGCTTTTTTGTCTTTTGTCGTGCGCGCTTGAACGTTCAAGATATTCGCGCTTCGAGCAGAGAACGTTTCACTCATACTCTTTAAGAGGCCTGGGATGTCTTGGCTAATAACCCGAAGACGAACGTTTCGGGTTTGACCTTCTGGTGTCGTGTCGACGGTCCAACCCACATCGATGCGGCGCTCGTTATCGACCTCAAAAGCTTTTTCGCAATCCGAACGGTGAATGGTAATACCGCGACCGCGCGTGATGAATCCAGAAATCGGATCACCTGGAATCGGGTTACAACATCGCGCAAACCGCACCAAAAGATCATCAAGACCATCGACACGAATGATCGACTTTGTTTTGGCGTTCTTCTTCCCAGCGTTGGCGTTGGAAAATACTTTTTCTAAGAAAGACTTTGGCTTTTCTTCCTCTGCCAGAGGCGGTTTAAGATCCGGCTCGAAGGTCAGTAGAACGTCATTGGCCGTAATTTTTCCGTAGCCGATCTGAACATGCAGATCATCCAGATCGTGGACCTTGAAATGCCGTGCGATGCGATCAAACTCTTTTGACGGTCGCAGGTACTGATCTTTCGCCAACTTATATTTCGCGAACTCTTTTTCTAGAATATCAAGACCAAGCTCGGCCGCTCGCTTGCGCTCTTGGTTTGTAACGAACCATCGAATTTTTGATTTTGCTCGCGTCGTGACGGCATACTTTAGCCAATCCTTGGACGGCGTTTGATCGGGCTTCGTAATGACTTCAATCGTATCGCCATTTCGAAGTTTGTGTTTCAGCGGTACGATGCGGCCGTTAACTCGCGCTCCAGAACATCGATGACCGACATCGGTGTGAACCGCATAGGCAAAATCAATTGGCGTCGCACCATCGGGAAGTTCCCGCACTTCGCCCTTGGGGGTAAAAACATAGATTTCGCGATCGAAAAGATCCGTCTTTACTGTCTCCAAAAATTCGTCGGGACTTCCCACCTGCTGATGAAGGGAAACCAGATCACGAAGCCACTCAAACTTTTTTTCCGCTGTTGCTCCGCCGGCCACACGACCGCCGCCTTCTTTGTATTTCCAGTGCGCGGCAATTCCCCGCTCGGCCACGAGATGCATGTCCTTCGTTCGAATTTGAATCTCGATGCGCTCAGCACCGGGCCCAATCACCGTCGTGTGAAGCGACTGGTAGTTGTTCACTTTCGGCATGGCAATGAAATCTTTGAAACGCCCCGGCACAGGCTTCCACAAAGAGTGTACGTGTCCCAAAACTTCGTAACACTCCCCCACACTGGCCACGACAACTCGAAACGCGAGGAGATCATGAATTTGTTCGTAATCCAGCTGCCGAGCCTGCATTTTTTTGTAAATGGAAAACAAATGTTTCGGCCGGCCGAAAACTTCAAACTTAATTTTTGTCTGTGACGAGAGCTCATTGGAAAGAAGACGCTTAACATCTTCGATGTATTTCTCACGTTCGGCCTTGCGCTTGGCGACTTGAGTGGCCAGTTGATAGTACATGTCGGGTTTTGAATATCGAAGAGACAGATCTTCGAGTTCTGTTTTGATCGACATAATACCGAGGCGGCCCGCCAGCGGCGCATAAATATCCAGTGTCTCTTGAGCGATGCGAACTTGCTTCTCGTACGGCATCGCCGACAAAGAACGCATATTGTGAAGTCGATCAGCCAACTTCACAAGAACGACGCGAACGTCTTTCCCCATCGCGACGATCATCTTTCGAATGTTCTCGCCCTGCTTCTCGTGGGTGTTTCGAAATCCAAGCTGAGAAATTTTCGTCACACCATCAACGAGTTCACGAACGGTTTTTCCAAAATCTCGCTCGACATCCTGAAGTGTAGCGTGGGTATCTTCGACGGTGTCGTGCAAAAGTCCGGTGATCACGGTCGCTGTATCGAGGCGAAGTTCCGCCAGAATCGCGGCCACTCCAAGTGGGTGGGTCACATACGGTTCGCCACTTCGACGGAACTGTCCGTCGTGAGCTTTTTCAGAAAAACGGTAGGCTTTTTCAATAGCGGCGGTGTCCGCCGAGGGATCATAAAGCTTTACGGCCTCGATCAAATCTTCGATCGACTCCGGTGAACTTTGCGCCAGAATTTCTGCAGAGGATTCGTCGACCATGCCCGAAGACCTTATCGGCGCGGAATGCCAATGAGAAGAGCATAAAATTCAGGAGTTTAAGGGGGCTATGCCCCGCCTACCGGTTCAGGTCGTGTTCAACCTGGGCAATTTGATCTTCACTGTTCACTTCTTCGAAGCGGACCGAACCGGCCGCGACCTCGCGAAGTGATGTGACGATGTACTTGTTTCGACCCGTGACGGTCGCCGAGGCGCCCTTCAGGAGCTGTTTTGATCGCTTCGCGACCAAAAGAACGAGTGCAAAACGATTTTCAACTTTATCGAGACAATCTTCTACCGTGACGCGTGCCATAGGTCGGGAGCTTAACGCTCCTAGGCCTTGGTTTCAATGAGTTTCTGGACCAAGGCTTTGAACTCGGCAAAAGACCGCTCAAAGTCGTCATTGACGACCTGATGATCGAATCGGTCGGCAAATGAAACTTCCCGTGCGGCATTTTTCATTCGAAGTTCGATATCAACGGTTCGCCCACCATCGCGCTTTATGACGCGTCGCCGCAGTTCTTCAATCGAGGGCGGAAGGATGAAAATTGAAGCCGCATCCTGATACTTGGCTTTGAAAGTCGCAGCTCCTTGCACATCGACGTCCATGATTATGACTTTTCCATCGCGCCAGGCATTTTCAATCTGATCAAGAGGCGTCCCATAGAGATTTGCGTGAACTTCGGCCCACTCCACAAAAAATCCCTGCTCCACGAGTGCGGCAAACCCTTCGCGCGTCACAAAATGATACGGATGTCCTTCCGACTCGCCAGCACGCATGGGACGCGTCGTGTAAGTGACGGTGTCGACAAGGATTGGCATCTCGCGACTGAGTCGCTCAACGAAACTGGATTTTCCAGCACCGCTCGGCGCAGCTACGATAATCATTCGCGCACTCACGATGCCTCCCCGTTACTCGACATTCTGAACCTGTTCTCGAATTTTTTCCACGAGCGTCTTTGCCTCTACGACCAATCTTGTAAGTTCGGCCGTCTGACTTTTAGATCCGACAGTGTTCACTTCTCGCAAAAGCTCCTGCGCATAGAAGTCGAGCGTCTTTCCGATCGGAGCCGAGCTTTGCGCCGCAGGACTTTTGGCCGGACTCTTCACAAGATCTCTGTAAACTTTCAAGTGCGCCGACAAGCGCGAGATTTCCTCTTGAATGTCGCCACGGTCGATGAGGATTGCGACTTCCTGGTGAAATCTTGAATCCTCAGTTCCCGGAGGTTTGAGACCAGAGGCTTCGAGGCGATCCATCCGAGTTTTCAAACGAGTTCGCAAATCATCTGGTGCTAGGCTCGCAAGTTTTGCGACCTGCTGAACCGCTTTTGATAGCTCATCCATCAGACGTAAAAGTTCGTCTTGAATCGTTTTACCTTCGCGGATTTTTTCTTTGTCCAAGGCTTTAAGTGCTTCGGTCGCCGCTTTCATCACGTCGCTCTTTTCGCGCTCTGTGAGACGATTGTCGTTCACGACGCGAATAACATCGGGAGCTTTGGCGAGCACTTCAAAAGGAATTTCCGACTCTTTCGAGCCCGTCGCTTTCGCAAGTTTCTTCAGAGCTAACACCCATTGCTGCGCCAGTCGTTCGTCGATTTCGACGTGAGCGTTGTTTTCATTCCCACGACCGCGATTGATGTGAAGATCTACCGTTCCACGAGTCATCAACGACTGGACAAGGGTTCGAAGTTCTGGCTCGAGTTCGGCCCATTCGCGCGGCACATGCACACGGACTTCGAGAAACCGACCATTCACCGATCGCGCCCATGATTCTGAGTTCTGCGATCCTGATTTGGTGGACGGCTTCGAGCGGCCGTACCCGGTCATGCTTTTCATGCGGGGAGCATCGAGGAGTATGCGTCTTCAGTCAAGCGCACGAGCGGCAACGCGAAGAATTTCGTCCTTCGCTGTTTTGGTCTCAAGATCGGCATCATACCATTTGGTGTCATACCCACGGGCAAACCAAGTTCGCTGCTTTTTCGCAAGTTTCAGAGTTCCTTGGACGATCATTGGCTCAAGCAACTCGAGCGAAAGCTCGCCGCGCAGATGTTGGACGACTTCCTTGTAGCCCACCGATTGAAGCGCCGGTCGATCAACTAAACCCTTTTCATAGAGGGCGCGCACTTCCTCAATAAGGCCTTGTGCCAGCATTGCACGCGTCCTTGCCATCACTCTTGGCTCAAGACGTGCCCGCTCAAGCCGAAGCCCGAAAGTCGCAACCTTTCGCCCTGGAAAACGATTCTTCGCCTCAAGCTCAAAATCGACTTTCATTTTGCTCAAAGTTTCACCCGTTGGAAGTGTCTCAAGAATTTCAAGGGCACGGACGATTCTATACCGGTCCTGCGGAGCTATCTTTTTTGCAGTCTCTGGATCTCTTGTCTCAAGCTCCTTGTGAACTGCGGATAGACCTTCGACGTCGATGCGCTTCTCAAGTCTATTTTGGATCGCTTCATTCTTTCGATGAATGGGGTACATTCCCTTTTCAAAGGCCTGGATATAAAACCCACTACCACCGACGACGATGAAGCTTTTTTCAGGCTTCGCCCGAACCAGAGCCAGAGCCTCGCGCTCAAAATCGCCGGCCGTGTAATCCTTCGTTACAGAAACGTGCCCCACAAAATGATGTTTTACTTTTGCCAATTCCTCATCAGTGGGACGGGCAGAGCCGATTTTAAGTTCGTCGTAGAATTGAACACTATCAGCCGAAATAATTTCGGCACCGAGGCGCTTTGCAATTTCAATAGCCAGAGCCGTTTTTCCGGTCGCCGTCGGCCCCACCAAAAAGAATAAGACGGGTGAATGACTTCCCGAACTTTTCACGTCTTCAACCTATTCGTCCAAAATCTCGCTCGAGTCGCGAAAATGGATACTCGACCGACACCGGCCGACCATGGGGACAGAAACTAGAAAGCGGAAATTCATCCATCTGCTCTAAAAGCTCGCGCATTTCTTGATGCGACAACGTTTGCCCCGCTCGCACCACCGAGTGACATGCGAGTCGCGCAAACACGTCGCCAATTCGCTCTTCAAGAACGTGTCCGCCCCCGCGATCCAGCAGAGCTTGCGCAAATTCCTTTAACGACCGACCGATCACTTCGCTTTTCAAAATGACCGGTATCGAAGAGACCGCCAACGCCGACGGGCCCAGCCTCTCGATCGAAAGCCCGATTCTTAAAAGATCGGAAGCCGAGGGCAATAGAGCTTCAACAAGCTCGGGTTCAAGTTCAACCACGATGGGAAATAGGAGCGACTGAGTTTCCATCGTTCCCGATTCACTCTTATTTTTCCAAGCTTTCATCAAACGCTCAAAAGCGACACGCTCGTGCGCTGCGTGCTGATCCACAAAGACAAGTCGGTCGTCATCTTGACACACCAAATAAGTGAGATCCGCTTGTCCCAAGATCTGAAGCCGAGACCAAACGCCTTTTGAAACCTGTGGCGCAGAGTCCGATGGCGGCTCTGAAATTTTCGAAGTGAATTCTTTTTTCTTCAGCTGAACGGCCTCGGTTCCATCAAAGAAACTTTTCGTGGGCGAATCCGACGGAAGATAGGGCCGCGTAAAATCATTAACCGTCAACACCTCAGCCCTCGCAGGCATCGCCGTCATCGATGAGGCTGTCATCGAGCCGCGCGAGACCGCGGCTGCTGAACTATACTCGCGCGATGGCGCGTCTTGTATCCACGGCGCCTTCTCAAGAGCTTCGCGAAGCGTCCTTGAGACGGCGCGAAAAGCCCTTGAGGGTTCCCGAAATTTTACCGCCGACTTTGTGGGATGAATATTGACGTCCACTTCACCGTCGGGAACCGAGAGCTTTACGACCGCGTAAGGATATTCGCCGTGCATGAGTAGCCCGCGGTAAGATTCCAGAACTGCGGCTTGAAGTGACCTGTCTTGAATCCAACGATTTTGCACGAAGAACCAAAGGCCTTTCGAATTTCCGATGACATCTTGAGGACCAGAAAAAGCGATCTCAGCTTTTAAACCCTCAAACTCTCCCTGCGTCGAATGTAGCGGCACGACTCCCGAGACCAACGAAAATACAGCCCTGGCCCGAGTCAAAAAATCATCATCACTTTTAAGAACAAACTCCGTCTTACCTTTCGAGCGAAGTCGAAAGCCGATCCGGGGTGCACCCATTGCAGCGGCCTTAACAACAAGCCGAATCTGTGCGCCTTCGGCCGCCTCTGATTTCATAAATTTCAGACGTGCCGGAACATTTTCAAACAAATCATTAACGATGATTGTGGTCCCAGGGTTTCCCGCAATTGGCGCCACTGATTCAAGCCGCCCAAATTCGCTCTTGACCCGAGCCGCTGTCGCTTCGCTATGTGGTCTTGAGATAATTTCAAGACGACTCACGGCACCGATTGAAGCCAAAGCTTCTCCGCGAAAACCGAACGACGTGAGCGTCCAGAGATCATCGGCCGTTTTAATTTTACTGGTAGCGTGCCTTGCCAACGCGCGGCTGAGGTCTTCGGCACGGATTCCAGAGCCATTGTCTGTCACTCGAACCGAGCGTCCACCGTGGTCAAATTCAATTTCAATTTCGGACGCACCTGCATCCACGGCATTTTCAATGAGCTCTTTCACTAAGTGAGCGGGACGTTCGACCACTTCGCCCGCAGCAATTTGATCGACAACATCGGACGGAAGCTCTTGGATGACACGCGGTTCACCAGGCGTGTGAGGAATTTGATTTTCCATTTAGAACACCGTCCCGATCGCCAACTGAAATTGATGATACGTTTTGTCTTCAAACATGTATTTCCCCTCAAGCCTCACCGAAATGTCGTCGAATCGGTGACCCGCCGTCAGCTCAACCGTTGCTCCAAGTTCAGTTCTCCAGCGCGACGAAGTTTGATCACCCTGAGCTGTCTGAGTATTGGCGATCACCAACAAGGGTCCCACACCCAGAGCAACAAGCGTGTTATCGCGAAAAAAAACAGGAAGGAGAAGATTGGCATCCGTCCACATAACAAAGCCCGATGGCTTTATCGACGACATCGCTTCATTGTAGGGAGGCGCTCCATAATGGAGAACGACATTCACATCCATCAGCGGTCCAGAAAAAAGAATATCCGGACCAGTGATTTTAAAACCGTAGTGAAGAAGGCTCGCGATAAAGTCTTGGCCGCCGACCGATTCTTTGTACTGTGTTTGTCCCAACACCAAGCTCACGGATCTAGAGAACGCAAAGGGCTCACGCTGTTTGCGGGAACTCCCGTCACTTGGCTCACCATTGTCGGCGTCCGTTTCAGCGTCACTGTCCGAAGCAAATGGCCCGGGTTTCGCTGCCTGCGCTTGGACTTCCGCCAAAACTTTTTTCGCCGCAGCCTCTGGCTTCACATCAAGAATTAAAACCCAACCCAGCCGACCGGCGACGCGCGTTCGATGAAATTTAGCAAATTCGCCGCGCGTGCCCTTTGAAACCGGGATTTTTACACCCTGCTGTACGGTCGCGATGACTTTAGCATCAAGATCGGGCTTCTCGTAAATTTGTGTCGACGGAGCAACAACAACGGCGAAACGGCCAGAGGCTTTCGCCGGAGCGGATTTCTTCCGCACAGTGCTTTTTGAACGGACAGTGGATTTTCGTTGCGCGGGTTTTCGCTCTACCAAGTATCTATTTGGCAAATTTCTAGCTGGCGTTTGCGCGGAGGCAGATTCGACATGGCCACCCAAAATAAACAACGAAAGCATCACGGACAAAAAGAGAGCGACCGAATTTCGCCACGCTCTTGCCGTCATCCGAAACGCATTCCCCACACGCGGCCAAAAGCTTCAAAAACAATTTTCGAATTCATCTTGCTCTGACCAACTCGCCGATCTTCAAACTGAATGGGAACTTCAACGCCCTTAAAGCCAGCTTCCAGACTTCGGTACTTTAGTTCGATCTGAAAACTATAACCATTCGATTTCACCCGGTCGAGACCGAGACCGCGAAGTGTCTTGGCCGTCCATGCGTTGAATCCGCCCGTCCAATCATTGAGCGGGTACCCCAAAATAGTTCGGCTATAGAGGCTTCCACCGCGGCTTATGATTTTTCTCCCGAGGCCCCAGTTAATGGTCCCACCACCGGCGACGTAGCGAGATCCCACCGCAAAATCACTTCCCTTCAGAATTGCTTCGATCAATTTCAAAAGGTCTTCCGGACGATGAGAAAAATCAGCATCCATTTCTATCAAAACGTCGAAGTTTTCTTTAAGGCCCCATTCGAAACCCGCCAAATAGGCTTTTCCAAGTCCCTGCTTACCGGGTCTCGAAAGTAAATGAAGCCGCGAACCGCCGTCTCTGGAAAGCGCCATCGCTGAATTTTGCATTTCGCGCACAGCCTCGGCTGTGCCGTCGGGGGAATTGTCGTCGACCACAAGAACAGACGTCGCGGCTTCAATGGAGCCGACCGGAGACATTCCATCGACCGCGGAAAATATCGCCGCAACTAAAGGGCGAATGTTTTCGATCTCATTATAGGTAGGAACGATGACTAGAACACGCTTGGACGCCGACATGCGGGTCAACATAGGCGAAACGGGGGCCAATCGTCATGGTTGCTGCGTTGGGTCAGGCCTTCTAGATGTGCGGTTTGATCGCTCTTTTGCTTTTTGCCGCCCGGGTCTTCGGCCCGCGGCAACAATCGGATCCGCCAAAAGATGAGCCGGGTTTAGCGCTCGCCGCTCAAGGTGCAAACGAACGATTTCTGCGGCCCGCTCCTGAGATTTTCGATAGATGATGGGATCAAATCCACACCGCCCACATTTCACGCTCAAACGGTGGCGAAGCCCCACAAAGATTTCTGCAATACCGACGAAAACGGCGCCAAGGCCAAGGCCACGAGCATCAAATCCGCCGCTCAGAGGGGACACAACCAAAAGGCCCACAAGAGCACAAATGACGACATCAAAGGCCGAGATGTGGGCTTTCAAATAAACACGGTGATCGGCGCTGCAAAAGGCGCATAGGCATCGATCCTTTTTTTGAGTGAGAATTCCCATCAGCTTTAAGTTTAGCGTGGTTCCACGAAATCTCGTGAGACCGGGACGAAAGACCCCGACTCGAGTCCAGAAGTCAGAGGCGAAACGCGACCAAAGCCCCTCACCGATTGGTCTTCAATGCTAGTCTTAATCAAGGAGCGGAGGCTTTATGAAGAGTTCTTTGAGTGCTTTTTTCAACGTGTCGGTCGTGCTACTGATCGCCGCTTCGGCGACAGAGGCTTGGACGGCGATCGACGATGAAGTGTCGGACGACGTGAGCTACGAAACGATTGTCGATGAACTTCAAAAGCAAAGTTCCAAACAGACCTCAGGCGCCGCACGCTCAACCAGTCGTCGAAGCTCTTTTAGTTTGGGAAATGATCCTTTCGAGAATGTTTGGATCCACGCAGGTGTCGGCTTCGCGCAGACAACACAAAACTTAAGTCTACCCAATGGAATTGACGCCCACATGTCTGGGCGCGGAATCCAGGCGGCTGTCGGAATCGATATTCTCGGTCCCAACCTCGCCGCTGAAGGTGCGGTTAGAACATTTGGCGAAAGCGAAGACTCGTCGTCGAAAATAAGTCTCAAAGAATTCGACCTTAAAGTTCTTTTCAAACTGCGACGGTCAAATTTGGGATTCCGCGCTGGCGGCGGTCTCTCGGCTCGCTACATGACTGTCCGATCGGGAGCCGAAAGTTTTGATGTTACGACTCCGGCCAGTATCATCACTGTCGGCGGAGACATATTCCTCACGCCTTCCGTCAGCTTAGGGCTTGATCTCGGCACTCGAAACGCCATGATTTCTGAAACGTTCGACAAGACAAGCTTCGACGGCACCATCCGACTAGACACGCATTTTTAGAGAGGGCTTTTTGTGACAGGTTCTCTTGCCATCATCGCGGCCGCAGCGGCCTTGTTTGCCATCGTTGGCGCCATCGGGCTTCAGGAGTTTTTCACGCGCCGAAGAAAACGACGCTTTCACACCCTCGAACTCGTACCCAATATCTTGATGACTCGCTACCCCATCATGTTCGTTGGCCGGCGCAAGTCTCTCTTCCGAATGAGCGGCGACTTTTTGGAACTTCCCATCTACTTGAGCGAGCATGGTTTTCAGGTCGAAGAAATTGAAGTCGTCTCTGGTCCCGACATCGATCGAAGTCTTGAAGCGGTGCTTGCGACATCACGCCAGCCTGTGCATTTGATCGTTTCAAAGCCTTTTTCCGAGCCCGCCTATGAACTGGCAATGAATGGACACGCGCACCTTGCGACCTTAACTGTCCTGGGTCAGTACTCGAGCCGCTCGACACGTCCCTCTCGCCATTTGATCTTCGAGAAGCCAGAACTTAGACCTTCGATGATCACGTCCTCATTTTCCTCAGAAGAGAAAGCCCTTGAGCACATGGTTTCGCTTGCAGAATACGATCTGCGGTGATGCGATGAGGGCATGAAGTCGAACGACAAGCCCGAGCCGACGACCGAAACTATTATCGATGTCTCTGCTCAGATTTCTCACGAAATTGTCGACGGCGCCAAAGACCGGGCGAACGAACTGCTCCATCTTCCCCTCATGGTTTTTCAGTTTCTAAAAAATCCTTTTCGCTTCATCCGTCAGACTCCAGATTTAAAAACGGTTTCCTGGGTGACCTTGGCCATCGTCAGCGGCGTTCTTGGTGCCGCCGTCAACGCGATCGTCTACCAAAGCTGGATGCGCTTTTTCATGGCGCTAGTGATCTTGCCAGTCGGTGCCTTCCTCGCGGTCTTCGCAACAACATCGATTTTGAAATTGGTCTTTCGCGGAGCCCACGGCCTAAAATTCCGTTACCGCTCGGGCGCTTCGATTTTCGCTTTCGCAAATCTGTTTTGGTGGATTCCCATCGGCGCCGGAGAAAAACTCCCACCGCTGGGCCTCATCGGCTTTTTCACAGCGCTGATGATCGCCGCCGTCGGCTTCGTCGACAAACTCCAGCTCCCAAAACAAGTCGTCTTCCGCTGGTTTGCTCTCCTCGGTATAGCTCACGCCGCGCTATGGTCCGTAGGACGCTGGATGAGCGCCGGCCAATAAATTCTGAAAATTCTCGATGCGAAGGTGAACCGAGATCTTTGAATAAATTCGAGTCGGGAATTTTCCGAATTTTACTTCGAGAAAATCCAAAACGCTGCAGCGATTCCGGCTGCGATCGCCATTATTAGCCAGGATGGGATCGTGTTGGATGTCGAGCGTTTCGCGATCGCGTAGTCTTCGAATGTTATGAGTGGTGTTCGATGTGTCGGACATAGGCCGGCTGCGGGTGCGGTGTGGCCGCACTCGAGGCACATCCAGTCGGTTCCGTCGAGTTCGTCGCCGGTAGAAACTTGGTCATGCTCCACAAGGAGCGCTAGGCGTACTAGGTCCGCTCGAACCACGGGTAGATGGGCTTCATCGAACTCGACGTAACACAGATTTGCTTGGCTCTCGATGCGCGGATGCGCCGTAATCTCCGTATCGGGCTTAAACTCTTCTCCGCTGGGAAGAATTTCGCCCTCGTGACCACTTTTCTCCAACGTTCGAATTAATTTTTCGGCCGCGAAGATCGGCATTGGGCCCACGCGCACGCTTAAGCCCTCACGCCTGTTGAACCGAATCCACCGGCGCCGCGTGCGGTTTCAGAAAGTTCGTCGCTCAAGATCAAATCTGCTTGCACGACGGGACACAAAACCATCTGAGCGATTCGGTCTTGATCCTTTACTTCAACACTTTCGCTTCCAAGATTGATGACGATAATTTTAACTTCACCACGGTAGTCGGCATCGACAGTTCCCGGTGTATTCAAAACGGTCACCCCTTGTTTTGCAGCAAGTCCGCTGCGGGGCCTGACTTGAACTTCAAAGCCTGGCGGGATTTCCATGGAGATTCCGGTCGGAATCATTGCTCGCTCCATGGGTTTAAGTAACATCGGGGCGCTTAACGCCGCTCGAATGTCCAAACCCGAAGCGTGAGCCGTTTCATACTTTGGAAGTTCGCCTTTGAAATGCGACAAAACTTTAATTTTTAAAGGCACTCGCATAAAACTCACTGGGACCTCCCCAAAAAATCAAATTACCGTCTTTTAAATCGTCGACCGGGACGCTTTTGCTGCTTTCGACCTTGCCGGGTGAACTTCGTACGCTGTTTATCAATCCAATCAAGCATTGGCTTCTCCGGCAGCGGCCCCATCAAAGTGATACCAAGCGCCTCGGGATGAAGCGATTCATCGGCCAAATGCCGAACGGCCTCGGGCTTTACTCGGTCAAATTCACTTAAGATCTCGGTGATCGGCCGATAGATGCCAAAGACCAATTCATTGATCCCAATCGACTGCATACGACTTTCGGGATCATCAGAACCAATAATCGTCGCCGCTCGAACCTGCGTTCGAACCATATCCATTTCTTCTTTAGAAAAACCATGAACTCGAAGTTTCGTCATCTCTTCGATGAGAACGCTTAACGCCTCAGGCACTTTCGCTGGCTCGGTCGCCGCGTACATCAAAAGAGTGCCCGTATCGACGAAGGAATAAAGTTGAGAATAAACCGTGTAGGCGAGGCCTCGGTTCTCGCGAATTTCTTGATAGAGTCTCGACGTGAGGCCGCCTCCAAGAATTCCGTTCAGAACCATCGCATCAAAACGACGGTGGTCCCTAAAACCGGGGCTCGGTGCACCAATCAGTATGTGAGCCTGCTCGGCTCTTCGCTTCATAACTTTAGAAAAACTACGAGCCGGCTTCACTTCGTTGACGGTTCCGGCGGGAAGCGAGTTTCTGGTCGAACCTTTAAGTGGCGCCAGATACTTCTCAACAAATTCGCAAAGCTCGTCGTGATCAACACGCCCTGCGGCCGCGATCACCAGATTCTGGTTTACGTATTGCCTTCGGTAGAAACGAAGCACTCTCTCACGGTTCATCGTTTCGATCGATTCGATCGTTCCAAGAATCGGAAGCGCCAGCGGAGTTCCCTTAAAAGCATGCTCGAAGTGACGATCAAAAACGCAATCCTCCAGCAGATCTTCACTGGATCTGATTTCCTGAATCACGACGTCTCGCTCGGTAACGACGTCTTTTTGTGAAAACGATGGTTGCGTCACAAGATCACTTAAAACATCGACGTAACGCTCGAGGTGCTCAGGTAAACCAAAGGCAACAAACGACGTCGTCTCGCGCGAAGTAAAAGCGTTGATATCAGCGCCCACTTCTTCCATGTCGCGCGAAATTTCGAACGCGTTTCGTTTTTTCGTATGTTTAAAAACCATGTGCTCAACAAAATGAGCCAAACCAGCCTCATCCGAAGCTTCGTCTCTTGTGCCTTTTCCAATGAAAAAACCAACAGACAAAGCAACGGCACTCGGGTGATTTTCTGTCACCACCCGAACGCCGCTCGGCAAAGTCGTCTTTTTGAATCGGTAGCGACTCCAAGGAGTCGCTGGACGTTTTCCGGTCACAAAACTCAGTTGGGAACCTGATCAAGGACCGCTTTGCGCGAGAGCTTGATACGGCCCGCGCGATCGATATCCATGACTTTTACATCAATTAGGTCGCCCTCTTTGAGAACATCCGTCACTTGACGAATACGCTCGTGAGCGATCTCCGAAATATGCAAAAGGCCTTGAGTGTTCGGCATCACTTCGACGAACGCACCGAAGTCCATAATTTTTACGACACGGCCATTGTAAACACGGCCAACTTCTGCCTCCGCACAAATGCCGTTGATGATTTCAATCGCACGTTTTGTTTTGAGCGGATCCGACGAAGCGATGTGAATAGTACCATCGTCTTCGATATCGATCTTAACACCCGTCTCTTCAACGATAGCTTTGATAACTTTTCCGCCGGCTCCAATAACTTCGCGAACTTTCTCGGGCTTGATTTTGATTGTCTCGATACGAGGAGCGTACGGAGAAATCTCGCCGCGAGGACGTGAAATCACTTTTTCCATTTCGTTCAGGATATGAAGGCGACCATCGCGTGCTTGAGTCAGAGCCTGCTCCATCACACCAAACGAAATCGAATCGATCTTAATATCCATCTGAAGCGACGTGATTCCCTCACGCGTTCCTGCCACTTTGAAGTCCATATCGCCCAAGTGATCTTCATCACCCAAGATGTCAGACAAGACAGCGAAGCGATCGCCTTCTTTGATAAGTCCCATCGCGATACCCGCAACGTTTCCTTTAACAGGCACACCCGCATCAAGAAGCGCCATGAGGCCTGAGCAAACAGTTCCCATCGACGACGATCCGTTCGACTCAAGAACTTCACTGACAACGCGAATCGTGTACGGGAACTTTTCCTGATCCGGAAGAATCGCTTTCAAAGCGCGTTCAGCCAAGTTTCCGTGGCCGATCTCGCGACGACTCTGACCGCCCATGCGGCCCGTCTCACCCACCGAGAACGGCGGGAAGTTGTAGTGAAGTAAGAACTTCTTCTTCACCATACCACCAAGGGCATCGATCATCTGCTCATCGTCACCCGTTCCAAGTGTCACGGTGCCAAGAACCTGAGTTTCACCGCGAGTAAAGAGGCCTGAACCGTGAGCGCGGGGAAGCATTCCAACTTCGCAAGCGATCGAACGAACCGTTTTTACATCTCGTCCATCGATGCGAACTTTGTCGTCCAAGATCATAGCGCGAGCTGCGTTGTACTTGATGTTTTCAGCAATCGTTCCAAGATCCTTCGCGCGTGCCGCTTGCTCTTTATCGTTGGTGATCGGAGCAACGAACTTTTCTTTCGCTTCTTTTTTCGCTGCATCAGCAGCTGCGTAACGGGCCATTTTCTCGCGAATGCGAAGTGCCGCATTAATTTTTGGAGTCAAAAACGCCGTCACTTCTTTCTCAAAAGCTTCATCAACTTTTGCGGGAACAAAAGCACGCTTTGGCTTAGAACCTGTTTTCTTACGAAGCTCTTCGATCGCATCCATAATCGGAAGCATCGACTCGTGACCAAATTTCAGAGCCGCTAAAGCGTCGGCTTCAGAGATGAATTTCGACTCCCCTTCGACCATCAAAATACCGTTTCGCGTTCCCGCGATGACGATGTCCATATCCGCAGTTTCAAGCTGAAGCGCCGAGGGATTTAAAACGAGCTTTCCGCCGATACGCGCCACTTGGATCGCGCATGTTGGACCGCTGAAGGGAATGTCTGAAATATGAAGAGCGGCCGAAACGCCAATCGACGCAAGCATCTCGATCGGGAAAGTTCCGTCGTACGAAAGCGTCGTTGCTACGACTTGAGTTTCAAAGCGGTAGCCCTCTGGGAAACATGGACGAATCGGGCGATCGATCAAACGTGCCGTCAATGTCGCATTATTGGTCGGACGGCCTTCACGTTTAAAATATCCACCAGGAATTTTTCCGGTCGCATAGAATTTCTCTTGATACTCGACAGTGAGAGGGAAGAAATCGAGCGTCGACTCTTTTTTCGACGACACAGCTGTTACAAGAACAACGTTGTTTCCCGATGTAACAAGCGCTGAACCATCGGCTTGTTTCGCGAGACGGCCCGTCTCGATCGTGATTTGTTTTCCGCCGACAGTGGCTGTGACAGTTTGCGTGTTGAACTTAAGGACTGGTTGGCTGGACTGATTTTCTGGCTGGCTGGCTGACATAGATCTTCGTTCCCTTTTCTTCTCGAGCTCTTTTTAGAGTCACTGCTTTTTTCCGCAGGACCTGCCCGATTTTTTTAATTTCGCTAACGAAATCAAACTTTTAGTTTTGTTTCTTATGACTGTTCGCGACTGTAGCGAAGTCCTCGGGTTTTGGCCAAAAAAAAAGCCCGTTGGCTGGGCCAACGAGCATTTTTGAGGTCCGAGACTTTCCTGTCTCTTCACCGATGTCCTTTAGGACTACTTTCGAAGTTCGAGGTCCGCGATGAGTTTTGTGTATTTCTCGGGCTCGTTGTTGCGAAGGTATGTGAGCAACTTC
This sequence comes from Bdellovibrionales bacterium Ga0074137, assembly GCA_001464715.1. Lineage (GTDB taxonomy): Bacteria > Bdellovibrionota > Bdellovibrionia > Bdellovibrionales > JAMPXM01. The sequence goes on from LNDT01000034.1 coordinate 72,090, forward strand.
TTACGACGGTTGACCATCTGAACCAGGCCGTAACGGCTGTGGTGATCTTTTTTGTGAGCTTTAAAGTGCTCGGTCAGATCCTTGATTCGAGCGGTCAGGAGTGCCACCTGAACTTCTGACGAACCCGTGTCCATTGTCGAACGTTGGAACTTCTTAACGACCGCGGCCTTTTGGTATCCGAAAACTGCCATTATTTTCTCCTCGAGCGACGTGGTCGCCGGTTTAAATCGTTCTGGAGGCCTCATCCACGTCATGGCTGACGATGGTAGGAGCGATTCCAAAAACACGAAGCGCTAGACATACTGCAAAAACCCACAGCATAGCAATTCGAATGTAGAAAATTACCGGAAGGGCCTCGGTCGGGTAGAACGGGGCCGTCGCTCTGTTTTTTTCGTTCAGACTGTGTTAACGCTCCGCATATGGGGCCTTCATATAAAACTAAACTCGCGACTTGGGTTCTACTTCTAGGAGTGACTGTAAGCCTTCTGCCGTCAGTTTCCGAGTCCGCACGGGACGGCGTCCGCGACTTACAAACTAGGAGCGGGTCCCTTCAAGAAATCAGCTTTCTTATGGCCGAGAAAAACTGGCGCGCGCTATCTCGCCTAATCTACATGGATCCTTCAATTCAGTTCAGCGAAGCTTTGGCTCACAGTCTTTTTCGGCATCCCGCCGAAGGCCCCATCTACCGGCTGCAAATTGAAATGATCGAGCGCGGATCCCCAGAGCTCATCTCGGCCGTTGCGAAAACCGGTTTTACCGCCGCATGGACCAGTTCCGATTCACTGCTTGGCGGAGCCACCGCCCTAGAGCTCGCACAGAACATCCTTCGAACATTCCCGGAAAGTGCCTCGCACGACATCCAAGGCCTCCTGTTCGACACACGCTTTATCCAACAGCTGACAGATCCCATGATGCTCGAATTTTTCACAAGAGCCTCGAAGGACTTTTTAACTTCGAAAACAGCCAATGCCTATTTCTCGTATCTTATTGAAAGCGGACTACTTTCCAAAGAGCAGACACGGCTCATTGAATTCGCACTTCGCAAAGGAGCTGATATCTACGACGCCGGAAGCTCTCCAAGCGTACGTCTGAAATACCTCGAGGCAGAGCTTGCGAAATCCCCATCGGGCGGCTCTTGCAAAGCCTTGTTTGCAGTCCCTTAGATCCAATAACTAAAATACTCTGTGAAGCTTTTGGGTTAAACGAAGACGCGGCGGATTTTATAGAATTCGCCGGGCTCAGCGGCGAGCAGCGCAAGAAGACGACGTTCCTCACGGTGAATCACGCGCATGGGCTTTAGCGCCTCGCCCAATTGAACCCGACGAAGCAGTTCGCTTTGAAGTGATTTTGAAAGCTGGCCATTTTTTAAAAGAGTCGCGTCGTGGCCCGTAATTTCAATCCGTTCAAAATGCGGGAGCGAATCCGCAAGTGGCACCCACGCTGGTCCAAGCGCGGTGGGTCCGACATCGTGACTCTGAAGACGAGCCGTCTCAAGCTCACGAGCCATGACCGAAAGCGTTTTTGCCTGGTGAATATCAAAGGGCGCACTCATCACACGACGAAGTGCCGTGACTGTGCCGCCGACACCCAATAGCTGACCAACATGGTTGGCCCAGGCGCGAATGAAACTTCCTTTGCTGCAGCGAAGAGCGACCGTGAACTCGAGGCCCCGTGGCGCAGCGTCTGGCGAAGAGACTGCGGAAATCTCTGGCGATTTGTCTGGCAAATTTAATTTGTTCAGACCCTTCCACTCGATGTCATAGAACGACATCGCGCGGATCGGAATTTCTGGCGGGATCTCACCCTTGTGGGCGCTCTCGTATAATTTTTTTCCGTTCACTTTCACAGCCGAATGCATGGGAACTTTCAGTTCAACCACACCCGAAACGGACTCAGCAATATCGCGAATTCTGTCTTCCGTAAGTCCCGCCGTCGACTTCTCCTCAAGGACAAGGCCCGTAATATCCATCGAGTCCGTTCGAACGCCAAGACGAACGGTGACTTCGTAACCTTTGTCGCCATTGAGAAGGTAGTCGGAAACTTTCGTCGCTTCACCGACCAGAAGAATCAATAGCCCTGAGGCCAGAGGATCCAGTGTCCCGGCGTGGCCGACGGACTTGGTTCCCAGAAGCTTCCTTGTTTTCGCCACGACATCGTGACTCGTAAGACCCGGATCTTTGTCGACGAGAAGAACTCCGTTCACTCGTCATCCCCAACCGCGCCGTCGCTCGGTTTTCCCGGAGTTCGAATGCCGTCCAAAATTCCGGCAAGGCGATTCATCTTCTCAAGACCCGTGTCGTGAACGAACTCAAACTTCGGCACATGTTTTAAACGAAGCTGTTTGTTCACAAGCGAACTGAGCTCTCTTGTCGACGCTTGGAACGCCTCCAGAACACGATCGATCAACTCTTCGCTGTCGCGCGCTGCGGCGGTATCAGGAATAAAAATAGAAACGTAAACTTTGGCCGCTTTGAAATCGCGCGTAACGTCCACCCGAGTGACGGTCACTGGCCCTCGAGGAACATCGCGAAGCCCGCGTGTGACGGCATTTGCTACGATATCGCGAATGGCCTTCGCCACCCGTGATACGCGCAAATCCTGATCTCCACCCTTAGTGTTCATGACCAGCCCCAAATCGACCCGCAGACGTGCGGGTCGCAGCGTAGGCGAAGCCGCAGCGACACCTATAACTCACGAGCTATGGACTCTTGCGAGAACGCTTCGATCACGTCACCGACTTTGAGGTCGTTGTAGTTCTCGATGCTCATGCCGCACTCGTAACCTTGCGCGACTTCTTTCGCATCGTCTTTGAATCGTTTGAGACTTCCAAGTTTGCCCGTGTAGATGATCTTTCCATCGCGAACGAGACGAACTTGCGAATTCCGAGCGATTTTTCCGTCGACGACAAAACATCCCGCAATGGTTCCTGCTTTTGGAACCGTAAAGATGTTTCGAACTTCGGCTCGACCCTGCTGCGTCTCGCGCGTTTCCGGCGTGAGCATTCCAGAGAGAGCTTTCTTCATGTCGTCCATCAACTCGTAAACGATCGAATACGTTTTGATTTCCACACCGAGGCGCTTTGCCTCAGACTGCGCGCCGCCATCGGGACGAACGTTGAAACCAACGACGATACCATTGGCTGTCGAAGCCAGAAGGACGTCGGAGGCATTAATACCACCGACGGCCGAGTGCACGAGTTTCAGTTTCACTTCTGTTGTCGCGATTTTCTCGAACATGCCCTTGATCGCTTCAGCCGATCCAGCCACATCACTTTTCAAAACGATCGGAAGTTCTTTAACGGCACCCGCTTTAAGTTTATCGAAGATGGCTTCCATCGAAACTTTCGTTCCTTGAGTGCCATCTACGACCTTCTCTTTGCGAAGAGCCGCGATTTTCGCAGCATCTTCATCACTTTGCGCGACGTCAAATCGATCGCCAGCGCCAGGTACCGACTCAAGACCCAAAATTTCGACCGGCATACTTGGGCCAGCTTCAGTCACGCGTTTTCCCTGATCGTTGATCAAAGAACGAACTCGTCCCGAAACTGAACCGACAACAATCGACTGTCCGACTTTTAAAGTTCCGTCTTGCACGAGAAGTGTTGCGACGGGGCCACGCCCCTTATCCATTCGAGATTCGATGACGACACCGGTCGCCGAACGATCCGGGTTGGCATCAAGTTCTTCGACTTCAGCCGTCAATGCAATGTGCTCAAGAAGTTCTACAAGGCCCGTCTTCTTCAAGGCCGAGACCGGAGCGTAAATTGTCGTTCCGCCCCACTCTTCAGGAACAAGTTCGAACTCGGTCATCTGCTGTTTAACTTTGTCAGGGTTTGCACCTTGTTTATCCATTTTGTTAACAGCGACGATAATCGGAACACCCGCAGCTTTTGCGTGGTTAATAGCTTCCGCCGTTTGCGGCATCACTCCATCGTCAGCAGCAACAACGATCACCACGATGTCGGTGATATTGGCACCGCGAGCTCGCATGGCCGTGAACGCTTCGTGGCCCGGAGTATCGATGAAAGTGATTTTCTGACCACTGTCGGTCGAAACTTGGTACGCACCGATGTGCTGAGTGATTCCACCGGCTTCACCTTCGGCGACTTTCGCTTTACGAATAGCATCCAAAAGCGAAGTTTTACCGTGGTCAACGTGGCCCATGATTGTAACGACGGGTGCACGAACCGTACGGACTGTTTCGAGATTCCCGAAAACTGTCGATTCTATGACTTCATCGACTGTTTTGAAAACGTTTTGCGCCTCGAAACCAAACTCCGGAACGATCAAGGCAATCGTATCGAAATCAAGATCCGTCGACATGGTGGCCATCACACCCTGAGTCATCAGAGTCTTCGTGATTTGCGCAGCCTTAATTCCCATCTCTTGAGCGAGATCGGCGACTTTCATCGTCTGATTTACTTTTACAACGCGCTTCGAAGCCTTCGGCGTGGTTTTCTGCGTCTGAAGACCGACACGATTTAACATGCCCTTTTTCTTCTTCGGCTGGAAAACCATTTCGCGCTTCCGGAACTCCGTCGAAGAGAACGTAGCGATGGGTTCTTCTTTGCCGGCGGCACCGCCGACTCCGACTTTCTTTTCACGCTTAACTTCAAATTTCTTTTTATCAAAAGCGTCGTCGAACGGATTGACCGGGCCTCCGGGCATCGTAGGAGCCGAAACAAATCCGGTTCGAAGGGGACGTGGACCCGTTCCGCCAATACCGCCACCGGCGCCGCCGATTCCGGGACCGCGGGGCCCTCCAGGCTGAAAGCCACCGGGACGAGGTCCCGAAGTGATCGGACTTGATCCGGGAGGACGGTTGCCTGCGGGAGCTTGGACGCGTGAAAGATCCATTCGTCCGACGATATTTCGACGCGGTTCCGAACGAATTCCGCTCTGCGGGCCCGACGCTGTCATTACGACTTCACGTTTTCGAGCCGGCGATGTGTCTTTTGAACCAATCGTCGCAGGGCCACCAATTGTTGCGGGGCCTGCTACAGCTTCAGGAGCCGACGCTTCACTTAGTTCATTGGCCGCCGAGGCCGCCAAAAGACCGGCTTCGACATCCGACGCCGCCGCGTCCACCTCTGCTGATTTTGCCGCAGCTGATTTTGCAGCTTCCGAGCGAACAGCCGCTTCGGCACGTTCAGCGCGGTCGGCACGTTCTGTCGCCAGAACTGCCTCTTCGGCGTCGTACTGAGCCGCTTCTTCTGCCGCTTGCGCCGCTTCAGCGGCCGCTTGCGCTTCAGCCACGGCCAAAGCCTCGGCCTCCGCCGCTTCTTCGTCGGCTTTTCGGCGAACCACGACTTTTGCCGTCGCCTTTTTTACTACAACGGCCGCCGTTTTTTTCGCGGCCGCTGAATTCGCAGGACCCTGAATTTCAGTTTTGCTCGACTTTGCAGCTTTGGACGCGACTTTTTTCGTCGCAGTGCCAGCCGTCTTTGCCGTCGTTTTCACAGCTGGCTTTTCAACAGTCTTCGCCGTTGTTTTTACGGCTGCGGACTTCGCCGTGCCTGCGTCATCGCCATCCGCTTTGTCGGCAGATTTTTTCGCAGCTTTTTTTGTCGATTTTTTTTGAGCTCCGTCCGATGTCGAATCATCGCGAAGCTTCGTTCGAATCTCTTCCAGCATTTCGCCGTCGAGATCAGCCATGTGACTGCGCACAGGAAGCTTCCACTCGCGGATTTTATCCATGAGTTGGAGCGTCTCCATGCCGATCTCTTTGGCGAATTCGAAAACCTTCACTTTGCGTCCTTCCAAATCTTTGGCCAATTCTTTGGTCACTGGTACCACTCTCTACTCTGCTGTCGTTCCTGGTGTCGCCGAAGCGTCTGTCTCTTCTGGCGCGCCACTCTCTTGTTTATTCAATGCTGCAAGTTCGGCGCGAAGACGTTCGTCAGCCTGTGATTTCGCACTTCCCACCGGAGTGACCGTTGCGATTTTCACAGGAGCCGCTGGAACCGCGACGCCTTCTTTTTTGTACTTTTCAATCAAAGCTTTGCTGTCTTCGATCAACTTCAATGCTTTTTCATCCGTGTCATAACCAGGAATTGCCATGACGTCGGCCAACTTCGCCGAAGCCAAGGATTGGAAACTTCCAAAGCCCGACTGGAATACGTTTTGAGCCATGGTCTCGCTCATTCCCGGGATCAAAAGCAGATTGAAGATCGCATCGGCTGTTTTCTGCGACGCTGAAGACTCGCTCAAGATGTCGAGTTTCCAAGTCGTAATCTTTGAAGCGAGACGAACGTTCTGACCTTTGCGACCGATCGCCAGCGAAAGCTGTGTATCGGGAACAACGATTTCCATTTCTTTGTTCGCTTCATCGACGAACACGCGAGAAATTTCTGCTGGCGCCAAGGCATTACAAGCAAACCGAGTAATGTCCTCGTCCCAATTGATAATATCGATTTTTTCACCGCGAAGCTCTTGCACGACCTGCTGAACGCGGCTTCCCTTCATCCCGACACAAGCGCCGACCGGATCGACCGATGGGTCCCGAGAAACGACGGCGATCTTTGCCCGAGCTCCTGGCTCACGCGCTGCCGCCACGATCTGAACGATGCCATCATAGATCTCAGGTACTTCTTGTTCGAAAAGTTTAATCAAATACTGCTCGCACGCGCGGGACATAATGATCTGGGGTCCACGCGTCGTCTGACGAACATCCAAAAGATAGCCCTGAACACGGTCGCCCGGTTTATAAACTTCACCTGGAATCTGCTCTCGAAGCGGAATGAATGCTTCTGTCTTTCCAAGGTCCACAACGATCATGCCGCGCTCAACACGACGAGCGATGCCTGAAGCAACTTCGCCTTTTCGAGACTCGAATTCATTGTAGATAATTTCGCGTTCCGCATCGCGAACTTTTTGAGTGATAATTTGTTTCGCTGTTTGAGCGGCGATGCGGCCGAGCTCGGTCGCATCGAGCTTGATACCGATCGAGTCATTCACCTGAATGTCGGGGTTCAACTCGCGCGCTTCGTCGAGTTTGATTTCGATCTCTTCATCGATAAATTCTTCGGGCATGACGACTTCTTTGAACTCAAAGAGCTCAACTTCGCCGGTCTCTTCGTTGTACTGGGCTTCGATTTCACGGTACGTCCCGTACTTCTTTCGAGCCGCGACCAACATGCCTTGAATGACAGCGTCGATCACAAGTTGTTTATCGATGCTTTTTTCTTTCGATACAGCGTCGATCATGCGGCTCAAGTCAGAAAAGTTATCGCCTGCCATCAGGTCCTCCAGAGGATTCGGTCAATTCGGTCCAAAATAAGTCCGAGATTAAAGTTACAACGTCGGGAAACGACTCTAGTTTTTCTTCTTTTTCCCAGCGCTTGGTTTTTCATTCGCTTCAAAAATAAACACCGTGTTCGCTTTCGTCACTTTCGCTAAAGGAAGCTTCACACGGATCACGCCACCGCCATTTTCGGCATCAAAAACGAGAAGCGGCAAAGGCGTCGACGACTCGACGTCCTTTTGTTGGCTACCGTTTTGTAGGCTCCCGTTCTCTATTCCTACGATCATGCCTTCCATCTGCTTAGATTTCCCAAGCTTTTGCCTAGCACCGTCATCAAGGTCACGGCTAATTTCCGCAAAGGCTTCGAACGTTTTGACGAAAGCCCTTCGGCCCACCGCTCGTTCAAAATGCTTCGCGGTCCTCAACGGGCGCTCAAGCCCCGGACTTGAAACTTCGAGGTTGTAAGCTCCGCCGGGAATTACGTCATCGACGTCCAAGAGCAAATTGAGTCCGCGCGACACATTGCTACAGTCCTCGATCGAAACTCCTGCATTCACACCATCGACTGTCAGCTTATCAATGAAAACCCGCAGCGACCGATTGCCGGCATTTCCGATGAAATCGAAGTCGTAGATTTCACAACCCTCGCGAGCAGCAACTTCCGCCGCCATACGTGCAACTTTGTCGCGCCAAGATTCTGTACCGGCGGTGTCGGCGTCAGAAACGGAAGCCTCGTCCGGCGTGGCGTCCTGATCGAGTTCGCTATCAGCATCTAATTTGTCTAAATCTGTAATTCTCTGATCCTGCATTTTTAAAACACTGACTCCACACCTGAATACACAGCAAAAAAAAATGGCCCCTCGGGCCACTTTCACAGAACTCTGGCCCGCCGGGGCCGCTTCGAACGAACCTGGTTCTAACAAACGCGGAAGCGAAAGGCAAATGCCCCGACAGCGGATCCCCCCCCACGACTCTCATTTAAGTTCATAAAGAACCGCGTCCTGACCATCGTGGAAGTAAGATTTTCGATGCCCTCGAACGACGAATCCAGCATTTTCGTAGGCTCTACGTGCCGTCAGATTGTCCTGGCGAACTTCGAGCGTAAGAATCGATGATAATGCAGAGCGTTCTCGGTCGCTCACAACACCCTGCCGAAGTTCAGAGATGAGATGAAAAAAACCACCGCGGCGTCGTGCCGATGGCTCGATGGCGACCAGGGTAATTTCCCACGACGAGCCAGGTGGCCTTAAAAAACAGAAGCCTGCCGGCCGCCGAGCGGAAGAGTCCGGCCCCGAATCGGACTCCAAAATCCAAAGCTCAGCGTCTTGAATCTCGCCCTCGACTTGATGAGGAGGCCATGAGTGCGCCCAAAGTTCGCCGGCTTCTCTTGCAAGACGTATCAGATTGCGAACAAAGTTTTGATCGGATTCTCCTTCGGCGAGGCGAATCGACATCTCTAAATCACGCTCCAACAAAATTTCGAACGCGATATTTTCTGCGAAGAACCGCGCGCCACTCGGTCATTCGGCGCTCGGTTTGGCTTCGGGCCAGCGCCGCCTTTATATTGTCTTTAAAGTTTTCAAACGGAAGATTTCCGAAACGCAGGCGATTTTTCTTAAAATACTGAAGCGCCTCGGCCTCCGTAATATTCACAAGTGAAGCGTCGCTTTTTAATTTCTCCAAACTCTCTGCCATGAGCTTTCGCTCGATGATTTCACGAATCTCCGTCGAAGAAGCCTCCAGCGAGGCCCAGTCGCCAGCGCCTCGCCAATAATCTTGGACCGCGGTTTGAAACCGAGCCACCTCAGCTTTGTCGGCGGGTTTTGTTCCAATTTCGACGGCTTCTAAATACACCGTCCACTCGTCGAGCACGCGCAAAACCTGCGACGAAAACGTGGGATCACTCATATCGACAATTCGCTTTTTTCCCGGCGACGGCGTCGTGGGCAATGACAGCACTTGGCTAATCGCCTCGCCGATTCGTACCTCGCGAGAGGTCACGATGCGAGGTCCCGCTTCGCCGACAACGCGGGTGACAGTGACGATCGGTGGCGCTGCCGGTGCTTTCGCCACCGAAGGCGTTGCCTTGATCTGTGAGGCCGAAGGAGTCGCCTGCGCTGGAGGCGCAGACGTCGCTGCCGGCGCTTGCGCGAGAGCAACGCTGGTCACACCCCAAACAACTCCGACGGCTATAGCTCTAAAGACGAAAAAAAGTGGCATCCAACAATTATGTTCGATGCCACTTCAATTTCAACTCTCAATTTTTAAGGATCGGGTCAAAGCTTCCAACTAGAACGTAAAGCGTCCTACGAGCGAACCGAGGTAGTAATTGAACTCCTCAACCGCTTTTCCAGTGCGTCCGTAAACGAATGACTGCGAGTAGTTGCTGTTCTCACGGAAAGACACGTTCTTCATGTAACGGAAGTCAGCACCCAGCGAAAACGAAGTTGTCAGCTGGATATCGAGACCAACAAGGCCACCGATATCAAACGCGTTCGTTGAAACGTCGCTGGTCGATCCACTGTAGTAACCATACTGCTGATCTTCGTAGTTACGGTACGTGTAACCAGCGATCGCACCGATCACGGGACGGACTTTACCGCCGAGGATCTGATACTTCACAGCCGCTTGGAAGTTGTACTGAGTCATCTCTTTAAACGCTGGTGTCGAGTACGAGTACCCCGCCTGCATCGTGTCGATATCGTACTGTGAGTACTGGAAAGTACCTTCAGCAACGAAGCGCTCGGGCGTCACCATTCCAAGAGAAAAACCCATCGCCATGTTACCGCGAACGTTTTTAGCTTCTGGATATTCACCAAGACCCACCAAACCCTGCACGTAATACTGAGTCATTGGCGCCTGATCTTTTGGCTTCATTTCGTCCAGCGCCGCACGAACTTCTTCACGCACGTTCACTTTGGGCTCTTCGTGTTTCTCAACAACAACATGAGTGACAGGCGGAGCAACCGGTGCCGGAACAACGTGAACGTGCTGAGGCGCAGGTGCCGCATGAACTGGAGCTGCGTGCTCTTGCTGATCTCGGCTTGAGAAACCTTTATTGAAAAGACGCTCGCTGCGCGAACGCTCATCTTCAATACGAGCTTCTTCAAGCTTTTCAACAATGCGCTGTTCAGTTTGCATCTCAAGATTCTGACGATCACGACGACGGCGCTCGGCCGCTGACATTGAAAGTGGTGAATCCTCGATCACATTTGTAGGTTGATCTTGAATCACAGCTTGAGTCGCTTCTTGACCCGTCTGCTGATTCGACAACTGCGTCGAACGCTGATTGTTCAAGATAACGATACCGGGGGCGGCCTGCTGAGGCGCTTGTTGAACGGCTTGCGCCTGAGTGATGTCGACAAGCTCACCTGTCGTATCATCTATTTTAACAACACGTTTTTGCGACGATGCTGTTTGCGCCCCGGCGCTAACGCCAGTCTGAACGACCGAAGCCGCGACCATCAATAGAACCAAAGCACGTAAAAGGCTTTTCATACCGAACTCCTCTAAAACGATTCACTAACGGGTCCTTATGAAGGCAAGGCATGTGCCACATTGCGTCATTTCGCTCTTTTGGCCTTTATTCAGGCCTGAGCGTGTAAAAAGCCCGCCGTTGGATCCAGGAAGGCCCCTCCGATGTCGTCAGAACGGGCAGAAGTGAAAGAAATTCTTGAGAGTGACCCAAAGAGGCCCTACTCTCGGCGCCTTATCGTCACAATCAGTGCCTTGGTGGTGGAATCGGTAGACGCGCTGGACTCAAAATCCAGTATCCGCAAGGGTGTGGGAGTTCGAGTCTCCCCCGAGGCACCAAAATCCCCAAATTCCGATATCGGATATCTCGATATCGGATATCTCGATATCGGATATCTCGATATCGGATATCAGATATCCGAATTGAAACGTGGACCGCGAAGGCCCCGGGCAAACCCGACTTTTCGGGCTCTAGGGAGCAGCACTCCCCGGTCTTTTTTAGAAACTTAGCTGGC
>LNDT01000035.1 GCA_001464715.1 Bdellovibrionales bacterium Ga0074137
CCTGGCAGTCTATCATATTGCCCAGGGAAAATTCGGAGGATCAAAAAACCACCTAAACTCTACAAATTAACTGTCCAAGTTCCGGGGCGCAGTCCAATCTGGCAGACCACGAGTAGAAGCTTGGGTAACGACGATGACTCCGACGATGTTGGATGAGGTTGACCTTCATATCCAGAACGTGAGGCGCGAGTAGGAGCGTCGTAGGCCCAGCTGGTTATGGTCTATTCGTCATTCGCACGGCCTTCAGAAAAACTAGAGTGCGTGCTTCTTCAATTGCTTCTCAAGTTCTTTTTTCTCGACATTCTTCTGAACCAGCTTTGGCAAGCTTCCTTCTAAGTCTGCTTTCTCAAGAAGAAATCCGAGAATTTCCTTTGGCCGAATCAGGCCTTTCAGCTTTCCACTGGCATCGACCACGTAGACGCGCTGACTTTTGGAATCAAAAACTCTTCTGACGACGGTTTGAATACTGTCGAACTTTCCTACCGTCCGAGCGGAAGTCAGGCAGTCGAGAATATCGCCAACATGCTTGGCATTTCGACCGCTCGACATCTGCATCCACAACTTGATAGCGCCGTCATCACCCATTTCACCGACATACCGACCGTTCGGTTCTGTAACTACGCAGGTTGGCAGCCGGCGCTGCATAATCACCCGCAGAGCCGCCGCGATCGTGTCGGTCGTCTTGATCACGTTCATCGGCTTAGTCATGACTATCGATATGAAATTCAAAGTGCTAACTCCCATTGAGCCGAAATAAATAAAACTGGAATATCAAATTCTGTCATTACCGAATCAATGACACAACCTAGTTTGACGCACCCTTGGCCGCCCAGCTTATGCGGTTCCGGCAGCGGAAACAGCAGACCAACATCGATTAGGTTGCTCTTCCCAAAAGGCGACAACATCTTGGTCTACGAAGAGAAAACTTTGTTTTGCTCGGCGTGATCACGGGAATCCACTGCGATCCTCGGTCGCAAGGACCTCGACCTGCAACGTCCTTTGCGGTGTACTCCATAGCGCCATCTTTCTTCGACTAAATCTGAAGAGTATTACAGGTATTGAAGAAAACCATGTCACCGTTCGCTAGCTCCGTCAGGGGCCGAACGTAAACAAAATACGGCGGCGCACATCTTTCGACATTACCTGGAGGATCAGAAGAATTAGAGAGTTTTGAATTTTAACGGTCAGTCCCGATGATTTCTGGTCAAAACCAGTGATCACCCCATTTTCTTTTTGCTGATCGGCTGTCGGGACGCAATAATTTGGGGGCCGCGGACTTTTTTTGGCAGGGAGAGGCGTTGATTTTTGAAAAGTTAGATACACAGTTTGATTGCCAGCGACTTTGGGATCACATCCAAGCGCATGCCTTTCCGCTTCCGATCATTCAGCAAGCGCCCTCGTTTGGTGGTTGGTCGGTCCTTTCATCGAATGGAAGCTACAGCGATGGTTTTCAGATGGGTCATGTCGCCGTGACACCGAAGGCGTCCTCTTCGGCGGCGGCAATGACGACGTCATCAAGTGTTCCATCTGAAACTGAAATCCTCGCCCATTTAGATAAAATTGGTTTTAAGGCGGTGACTGAGTACTGCGTTCCGACAGAACTTTGCCACGGTTACATGAAAGAGGTCGTTGATCGCTTGACCGCAATGAAGCTTGCTCCGTGCCGCGTTCGCATCATACGGCTCACGCGAGGCATGAGCTCAGTTTGGCATCAGGATGGTCCCGAAAACGGTTACTTCGTTCGAATTCACATCCCCATCATTACCAATCCAGCCTGCTTTTTTGAAATCTCTGGCGACAAAAGTCATATGGCTGCCGACGGCTCGAGCTATTTTGTTCACGTCAATCGCATGCACCGTGTGACCAACGGCGGAGACCAAGACCGCTACCACATTATTGCCGATGTGACCGATACGGCCGGTGTTTCAAAATTCCACCGCTTCACTCATTCCGAAGAAATGATCTTAAAAAATGAAATTGATTGAAATCGAATTCATCGATTCGCAAGAGTACCGCAATTTTGCTGAACAGCTAAAAAATTTCAGCCTCAATGAAGATGTTCAGATTGCGGCAGACAAGTGGCGAACGACGCCGGCACGCTATCGACTCTGACGATCGACCGATTATTCAGATCGATCCAAGCCGAAAAAGTTCTTAAACGTTCCGATCTAAATACGCTCTTTGAATTTGTATTCATGGATATGCAGCAAGAGGGACGCTTAAGTTTCTATTATGCAACTCGGCAGCGCTCTTTCCAATTACGGCATCTAAAAGACGAAAAGGCTCGTGAATCCCGGCCTTATAAGTATTCCCCATTTGTATCAAACGCGGCTCATTGAAAATGAATTGTATCGTCGACTACTGGACTGAAAAAAATGTTTTCGAAATTTGAGCTCTCGACAAAAAATGGAGTGACCACAAGGGCCACTCCACCCAGCTGAGTTTTTCGAGATTCGGAAAAACCGAGCTTAAAAAAACAAGGGCCTATACTGCTCCCGAAGCATCGTCTTGGTCTTCTCCGATTGGACGGGACGAGTCTCGCTGAGAGGAATCGCGCCCGGCCTGACCTTGACCTTTTTGTCGCTGATTTCCAGACTCGCTCATATCGGAATCGCGCGAGCGATCAGCACCGTGTCGTTGTTCTTCGGGAGACTGAGTTTTCGGTTTAAATCCCGGCGAATCTTGTGACGACTTTCCGTCGTTCCTACCCGCATTGTTCTCGTTGGCCATAAAACCTCCTGTGGTTGTGGGACTCTTTGTAAACTGTCCGTCTCGATGATTTGCAACAGACAAGCCACAGGCAAAAGACAGAAAAGCCGCACCCAAGTCGGTCTCTAGTTCATCTGACCCGCGAACAACGACTTCGACGTGTCACTTCTCCCCAAACCACCAACCAATTAATGAACGCAAATTCGAGCTTGTCGCTTTGCGCATTCGTGCGCACAACGGCATGATGTCTCCAGCGGTTCTCACGCGTGGCAGATGATTTGCTTCCCAAAGCTCTGAGTCGTTTTAGAAAAGACCACTGATATATAGGAGAATCACTGTCATGAAAAAAGCTGCAAAAAAAAAGTCATCCGCAAAACCCACAGAAAGTTCATCAAAAAGAGAAGCCTCAAAAAATGAAGGTGGCGAAATCATTGAGTTCATCAAGCGAGATCACAAGCCGCTGAAGGAACTGATCTCTGTGATGAAAGATCCAAAAGCCAAAATGGCCGAGAAGAAGCCGGTCTTCAAAAAATTCCAATCCTTACTTCTGCGCCACGCTCATGCCGAAGAGCAGAGTCTATATATAGAGCTCAAGAGCCGCAAAGATCTTCGATTGGATGGCGTTGAGGGTGACGTGGAACACGCTCTGGCTGACGGACTAATGGAAGAAATCGATTCCATTCAAAACGATAACGATACATGGATGGCGAAAGTAAAAGTCCTCGCTGAAGTTGTAGAGCACCATATCGAGGAAGAAGAAGACGACATGCTAAAGAAAGTCCGAAAAGAGTTCGATCTCCAAATGCGTACCGAGATCGGCGAGGAGTACGAGCGACTGTACGACGAACTTCGGCGCTCAGAGGTGGAGCTTCCAACCAAGCAGTCGGCTTCAGCTGACTCGCACCGAGCTGAATCTCTGCGCGATCTCTAACTGCTTCCCGGGCGATCGCGTCACCTCCATCGCGATTCGCCCGGATTCTCATTGCCTCTAGAGAAGGGCGTGTCAAAACCATCCCAACGTCGAGTCCTGTGACCTGGACAACACTTCGATCGACACCCAAAATAGCAGGATATCAAGACTTCATGACGTTCAAAAAATGGAGAGCGCTCTGACGACGAATGAACGAAATCGCATATGGCTTGCCGCGCTCCTTTTCATTGCTCCCGCAATCTTCGTGACATTTTCGCGTATCGATATTTGGCCTTTTTCGGTTTACGACATGTACTCTCGAGCGCCCTACGGTAAATTTCGCTCCAACTATGTTGTTCACGTTCACACGCCCACCGGAACCTACCGTGTGATGGGAATGAATTCTATTTTTCCCCTTGGACAGCATTGCCTTTATGGCTGCATGGAGTCTCTTAGCGCTGAGAACCGTCACCGACTTGCACGATATATTTTTGAAAGATGCAAAAAGAATCCAGACGTCTGCTTTCTTCCGGATTCGAAAATTCACTCGGTCACCATTTCAAGATCGAAACTTTTCATTCCAAGGTTTGGACGAACCATCGAAAGCGTTAAAGACACCGTCGCTGAATACGTGGGCGAACAGCTGTGAAGCTTTTTTTTGATTCGGAATCCATGTTCGACCGATCCTCTAGAATCTTTTTGCTATTGATTGGTGCCTACTACTCTTACTTCTATTTTGCTGCTTACGCTGAGGTGCCGTCATTTCTCTGGCGCCCGGTGTGGCATCTAAAGGCGCTTGGCCTTCCAGCTTACACTTCGATGTGGCTAAAAATTATCGCGACTTTATTTTCTATTTTTTGCCTCTTGAGCGCTTTAGCCTGGAGAACCGAAGTTTCAACAGCTTTCGCTTTTCTTCTGTCTCTTTTTCTTTTTCCGTTGAGCAACAGCTTTAGCTGTTTTTTCCACACCGAAAATTCAATCGTTGTCGCTCTTGGAATCCTAGCTCTCACCCGCCGCGACCAATCCTCGAAGGCCTTTGAAGACCGAGCCCTCCTACTCATCCGTCTTGTCCTTGTAGGGCTGTACTTTAGTGCTGCAATTTCTAAGATATTGAATTGGGGACTCAGCTTTGGCTTCGACGGCGGCGCCTACTATGCGGTCGAAATTAATCAGTTTTGGCGGGGCGCAAATGCACCGCCCCTAGCCATCGAATTGAGAGAGTATTTACTGGAGAGAAAATGGATTCTTGTTTTCTTCAGCCACATGACACTCGCCATTGAGCTCGCAAGTCCGCTTATGCTTCTACGCAACAGAATTGGCTACGTTGTGACGGCCTTAGCCTTTTTTATGCAACTCGGCTTTATCGTTGTGCTGCAGTTTCCCAAGTTTATACCCATCTTGGTTTTGTTTATCTTCATGGTGCCTCCGAAATGGCTCATCTGGCGCTTCGGACACCGTTATTGAAGAACTGCAGCACCCTTCGCTGAGGCCGTTTGCACGCCACCACTGCGGTAGGTTTTATTTGAAAGTGCAGCCAACGCTTCGTCGAGCGGCTTGAGCAACTGATTCTTCGCCTGAAGAACCGTGCACGTTTCCGAAAGATCGCCGTTGGACTGAGCGCGCATGAATTTTCGCGGATCCACCGAGCGACCGTCTTTTCGAACACCAAAATGAAGATGTGGTCCCGTGCAATTTCCTGTGGCGCCCACAGTTCCAATCGGAGTTCCGCGCGCGACACAGTAGGTTGCATTCTTACGAGCCGTCTTCGCCCAAGCTCGAATTTCAGGCGAGAAATTTTGCATGTGTGAGTACTGCGTGCTGATCCCTTTAGCGTGGTCCATTCGAACCGTGATTCCGTAGCCGGCCGTTCGGTTAAAGCGCATTCCTTGGACCGAAATACATCCATCAGCCGCTGCTACAATCGGTGTCCCAGTACGTCCAGCGATATCGATTCCGTCATGAAAGCGCGACGCGCGAGCGCCGTTATCTGTTCGGAAGCCGGCTCGCTTGCCATAATAAGATGACATACGAAGACTCTGCGACGATGTCGCCGTGCACGTTGGTGACGAAAGAATCTTATCGTCAGAAACATCGATGCCAGCACTTTCAAAAACTTCGCGAACAGTGTCTTCAACGAGCGGTGTCGCTCCTTCGCCATGAACGCCATGCGAGTGAGAAGGAACTGTTTCCGCCGGTTTCGCCGCAGACTTCTTAGCAGCAGGCTTTACTGGAACTTTCGCAGGAGAACCTTTTTTAACGAGCGGCTTCACACCAGAAGTTAAAAGGCGGTCGTTAAATTCGTTCGCTGCACCACCAGGGCCCATGGTTCCGCCCCACGCGCTGACGGGAGCAACTGCACCTTGGCTAGCGAGTCCTTCAAGACCAAAGAAGACTTGTGTTCCCTTTGGGAGATCGCGCCCATCAAGATCTTTCACCGTGTAAGGAAGCTCGGCCGAAACCAGCATCTTATCGCCGGCTTCGACAGTTCCGATTCCGCGCAAGAGTGAATGCACAACGATGCCTTCGGGAGTGGTTGCTTGGCGAAGAGCCTTTTCAGAGACCTTGATCTCAAAAGCTGCCGACCAATTCAACTGACCAATCGGCTCGCCAAGCTTATTGTAGATCGAAACTTTATCGGTCGATGTCACAGGCTGAAAAATAACTTTGGCGGTGCCGTCTGATTCTCGGACGACCTCCGCAGAGAATCCACTTCTGGGGTCCGCAGCATAAGTGGAGGGTGCCGCCATCATGAGCGCCGCGAGGAAATTCGTCACGAGCACCGCTGAACGCGTGATCTTTTGGCGCGTGATATTTTGAGTGTTGGAATGTTTCATTGCCATACCTCTTTCCATACAGAGGTACATTCCAAGCCCCGAGCCACCGCCAAAGGGCCCTTATGGCCGTAAAATCGATCTCAAAAGAAAAACCCCCACGACAGAGTCGCAGGGGCTGTTTCCGGGCTAACAGGTGTCATGGTCTTAGACACCTGAAGATGTGCGACCAAAGGCCGATTCGAGATCTATTAAAGAGTCGTAACGACCGTTTCAAAGGCCGCCACTGTGAAATCAGCATCGCCGATGCGGCCTGAGGCGTTTTTAAGAGATCCATCAGCCATACGAATGATCTTCATAGAAATCTCGTCGCCGTTCGGACCTACCAAAAAGACCTGAGAGCGCGAAGCTCCCGACAGAAGTTTAATCAGAAGGTTCGAGACGTCCGTCACGCGGTAAACGGCGGCAGCTCCGTTTTCATCTCGAAACTCGAAAGCACCCATATGGTTACTCATCGGCTCTCCAGAGATGCTTCCCATGCACACTTCAGTGACAACCGGCTGATCAGCCGCCGTCGAAGCTTCGCCGCAAGCGACTGGTACAAAAGTCCCGGGTGCGCGAACTTCAGCTTCAGCACGCACCGAGAGAAATACAGCGCCGAAGAATGTGACGTAGCCGATGGCGATCGTTAGAAGCGTTGTGATTGTGCGGCTCATTCGTGTGCTTTTCATTTTGTACCCCTTTGTGGAAGAACCGGTGGCTGAAGGCGGGACTCCAAATCGTTTGGTGTCTAACCGACATCGACTCAGCGGATGTTCGACATACGAGTACTTACTTCAATTCCGATGCCAGCTTATGGGTGCCCAAACTAGAGCTTATGGCGGGGCGTCGATGACACCCAACAGGGGCGCCTACGGGGCTCCGTTGAAATGGCAAAGGGTCAAGGGCAAATAGCTTAAATCACGGGCAAAAAGCGGCCTCCATCGGCGCCACGTGGTGCAACTTTGAGGGTTCCGAAATGAGTCCAAATCCTCGAATTGGAACTACCAGTAGCCGCCGCAGTCGCCGACGTGGGGCTCGCTGCCTGTGGCGCCGTGACACGCACGGCCCTCGCTGGCTGGTAGGCGTGTGGCTTCGGCCCACGTGCCACTGGCGCGGCACAAACGACGGACGCAAGACACTTTCGGAAGATCGGTGCGGCAGACTTTGGAACCCTTCGGGTTCCCCTCGCAAGTCCACGCGCACTGATTGAAACCGCCCCTTGGCGAAACACAGAGACTTTCCTCACTGGCCGGACTTCGCCCGTTCGAATTATTAGAGGAAACCGCGTCGGGCGGGAACGACATTTGCCGATCAAGCTCGGCTTTATCCTCGTCCGACATGCGAAAAACGGGCGTCATAAATCCGCGCGCCAGCGCCGCTTCAATTTCGAAAAGAGAAGCTCCGGCGGGAGGAGCCGGTACGATGTACGCCGCAAAAGTTCCCGCTGGGACATCGGTTTCCAAATCACTTGCTCGACCATCCAAATGCACGGCACCCGATAAAGTTCGAACGTCCGTGATCCATTTCTGATCGTTTTGCTCAAAGGACACTGTGAAGTCCGTTCCGCGCACGCCAGCGACGGCGGCGGGTGTTCGAATTTGAAAAGTCGATTCGCGGTCGGCGTCGGCTGTGCCGTACCGGCCTTGCACGCGACTTCTCACGCGTCCCTTGACGAGATCGAGAAGGATGACCCGTTTGGCTCCCTGCCGCTCGCGCTTTTCAATGGAGGCCGACGAAACGGTGATGTCGGATCCGGGGCTTACGAAAATTTCGGAGAGCTCTTGAAAACGAAGTCTTGCGCGGCCATCGTCGCCGGTGAGAATCCGGTCCCCGACGGAAACTTTCATCCCCGTGCGAAGTGGTGTTGTTTCTGATGCCGGCGAATTCGACGACCGAAAGGAAACTTTGCCAACCGCTAAGACAACCTCCACCGTACCGCCCGTCGCGGTTTCCGAAGACACCGTTCGTACGTTGGCGCTGGGTGCTGGGGCTGAAGCTTTTGGTGCGAGCGACGACTGCAGTTTTGCGCGACAAATAGCAACGTCTTGAACGGGCTGACAGTCTCGCCGCTGACACGACTTTACTTTCGATAAACCGGGACCACATTTTTCCGTGAAAAAGTCATTTCCGACATCTTCCTCACAGGGGGCGCACTTCGCGACGGGGCAAGCGCAGGAAACTTCGGCAGTTGTTTGTTGACCTGACGCCTGTTGGGCCGCCGCCGGCTGGGCCGACGATGTGCTCGCAATCAATAATGCGATGACAGGCGCCACCAAAAACGTCTTCAAAAATGGAAGACCTGTCGTGATTTTACGAATTGTGATTTCAAGAAATCTCTTACACATAGATTTCAACTTATCGGCATCGCAGAGATCGGCTCGAGTCTCAAATTAGGACGCGGGTGAAAACGCGATGTGTGCCATTGCTTCACATGCTCACAGCATCGACACTTGGGGCCCTGGGCCTATTGCTGAGGGCACGCCGGCCGGGCCCAACTCTTGGAAAGGTCTTATGTAACATTATCCAGGAGGATCAGATGGTGAAAGCAAAGACTTCAGTTCTCAAATTGAGACGGGCCTCCGATTTAAATCGCATTATCTTCGGCTACTGCACGGCGGGTCTTCTGATTGGCTTTTTACAAATCGTTCTGACGAATTGAAGAAGATGAGCGTGGCCCTGTGGTGCGCGCACTCACTCGGGATCTTAGTAAAGACCGGTACTGCCTTTGGGCTTTGTTCGAGCCCCAAGCTTTTGAAGCTCCCAAAGCTTTACGAACTTGAGAAAAATCGAATACGCGGCCCCGACCGAAATGATGAAACCCGGGAGCCCGTCTAAAAATCCGCGTTTAAAAAAATAGGTCTCGATAAATTTTGAAATAGGTTTTGTGATCAACTTACTTTTTTTGAATTTTACGCCGTTTGTGAAAAGCACCTCGGCGCCTAAACCCGAGTAGCGATTGTTGGTCGCGACCTGCTCGGCGTGATTGATAAATGGATAGTGCAGAAGATTTCCCTCAAGTTTTTCTGTGCGAGGCGCCGACACACGTTCGTGAAGCTGTCCCCCCACCCACCGGGCGCGCTTTCTGTGAAACAGTCGAAGCTGAAAATCAGGGTACCAGCCGCCGTGACGAATCCATCGGCCAAGATTAAACGTCAGACGAGCAAACTTGTACCCATCGACATTGAAGTGACTTTGATCAGCGCCCTTCGCCCATCGACTGAAAAGCTTAAGAAGCTCTTCACGAAGTTCCGAACCGATGGCTTCATCGCCATCCAGCGATAAAACCCAATCATTTTTCGCCAAATCAGCAGCGCGCTGCTTTTGCTCTTGGAATCCGCGCCACTCCTCAAGGATGACTCTGGCGCCCAGATCCCGGGCAATCTGGCACGTGTCGTCGGTCGAACCTGAATCAAGAACGACAATGTCATCACAAAACGAGGCCGACTCGATGGCTCGAGCGATGCCCTCTTGCTCATTGAGAGTTATAATGACCAACGAGATGGGAAACTTCACATTCGACACGCCTTCCCAAACTGGCAAGCGCCCTGGCTATTGTCAAACCGTGACAAATGAAATCATATGAAGACCTCTTTGAAGGAGTCTCAATGAAAAAGTCGATGGTCGGTTTTAATTTTCTTTCACGTTTCGCTGCTCTTATCCTCACGACCGGCCTCGCCGTAAGTTTCGTGAGTCCCACCGCCCACGCTTACTATGCAACGCTCGACAACGGCGAAGTTCTTGGCGAGGGACAGTTTCAAGCGATGTTCTCTCCGCAATTGATCTTCAATAATTATGACGGCGCGAACTTCACAGGTCGCCTCGACATGGGGATCATGGAAGGTGTTTCGGCCCGCGGTATTTTGGGTTTTGGTCAGATCGACTTTCAAATTGGCGGCCTTGTGAAGTGGATTCCATTTCCAGACACCGAATCGCAGCCAGCCATCGGCGGCGAAGCCGGCCTTTTGGTCGCGCGCATCGGTAGCTTCAATCAGTACTCGGTGCGGTTGCATCCTTTGATCAGTAAACGGATCGAAACAGAGATCGGTGACGTCATTCCTTACGGCTCGCTTCCCATGGGCGTGACCATTCAAACTGGGTTTCGCGACGAGACGTTTATTCCCGTTCAATTGGTCGCAGGCGCAGAACTTCGCCCGTTGGAAATGAAGAACTTAAGTTTCTTCGGTGAAGTCGGCGTGAACGTCACGCGGTCCTTCGGATACGTTTCGGCCGCTATTGCCTACCGCTTTGAAGAAGCGTCAGTCAGCCGTTAAAATTCAGCGCCTGGAAGCTTCAGGGCAAAAAAAAAGACCGAGATTTCTCTCGGTCTTTTTTTATCGGACGGAAGTGTCCAATTATCTTATCGAACAAAGATCTATCGAACGTCTTTGTAATCCGCATCGATCACATCGTCGCCCTTGGTTTCACCCGAGGCGTCACCCGAAGCGTTTCCGGGAGCAGCTCCTGGTCCACCGGCTCCGCCGGCCGATTTTTTCTCATAGAGGGCCGTCGAAATCTTGTGGCTTAAGCTCTGAAGCTTATCGAACACTTCTTTGAGCTCCGTCGGCGTCGTCTCGAGGTTCTCAAGAAGCTTTCGAGACTGGGTCACGAGCTCTTCAGATTTGGTCTTATCGTCAGCATCGATTTGGCTCGCGTTGTCGCGCAGCAATTTCTCCATGCTGTAGACGAGACTGTCCAGATCGTTGGCGATCTGCGCGCGCTCGCGGCGGTTCTTATCTTCTTCCGCGTGCTCTTCCGCATCTTTCACCATGCGATTGATTTCGGCTTCCGTAAGACCCGACTTCGCCGTGATCTTGATCTGCTGTTCTTTGCCAGTCCCAAGGTCTTTCGCCGTCACACTCAAAATACCATTGGCGTCGATATCAAAAGAAACATCGATCTGCGGCGTTCCGCGCGCGGCCGAAGGAATTCCGACAAGCTCAAAGCGACCCAGCGTTTTGTTGTCTCGAGCCATTTCTCGTTCGCCCTGAACAACGTGAACATCAACCGATGTTTGGTTGTCGGCCGCGGTCGAGAACGTCTGAGACTTCTTCGTCGGAATCGCCGTGTTGCGCTCGATGAGCTTCGTCATCACGCCGCCCAAAGTTTCGATACCCAAAGAGAGCGGAGTCACATCGAGAAGAAGAATCTGCTTTACGCTTCCTGTAAGAACTCCGCCTTGGATCGCCGCACCAATAGCGACAACTTCGTCGGGATTCACAGAGCGGTTGGGCTCTTTACCGAAAAATTCTTTAACGGCTTTTTGAATCGACGGAATTCGCGTCGAACCACCGACCAGAATAACTTCGTCGATTTCGCTCAAAGAGAAACCTGAATCCGCCAAGCACTTCTTGCAAGGCTCAAGCGTTCTTGCCACCAAAGGCTCGGTCATTTGATCGAACTTCGAGCGTGTGAGCTTCATCTGTAAGTGTTTTGGGCCCGATGCATCCGCCGTAACGAACGGAAGATTGATTTCAGTTTCCTGCGCCGAAGAAAGTTCGACCTTTGCTTTTTCAGCCGCTTCTTTCAAACGCTGAAGAGCCATTTTGTCTTTTGTAAGATCGATGCCTTGATCTTTTTTAAATTCGTCGACCATCCACTGTAAAATCACGATGTCGAAATTGTCTCCACCCAAGTGCGTGTCGCCATTGGTTGCTTTGACTTCGACAACGGTCTCGCCGCCGGATTCGCTCACTTCAAGAATCGAAATATCGAACGTACCACCACCGAAATCGTAAACGGCGATCTTTGCGTCCTTATTTTTATCAAATCCGTAAGCCAGAGCGGCCGCAGTCGGCTCGTTAATAATTCGCTTTACTTCAAGGCCCGCAATGCGGCCGGCATCTTTCGTCGCCTGTCGTTGAGCATCGTTAAAGTAGGCAGGCACAGTGATGACGGCTTCAGTGATTTCCGAACCGACGTAGTCCTCTGCAACTTTTTTTAGTTTCGCAAGGACAGCGGCGCCGATTTCTTCTGGCGACACTTGCTGGGTTCCGATCTTAAACGCCAAATCATTTTGGCCTTTTTGAACGACCGAGTACGGAACAAGTTTGATCTCTTCAGCGATCTCATCGTAGCGGCGTCCGATAAAACGCTTTGCGGAATAGATCGTGTTTTCTGGGTTTGTTACGGCTTGGCGCTTTGCAATCTGACCGACGAGTTTTTCGCCATCTTTCGTAAATGCGACCACCGATGGAGTCGTTCGTGCGCCCTCTTCGTTGACGAGGACTTTCGGGTCCCCGCTCTCCATGATAGCTACGCATGAGTTGGTTGTGCCTAAATCGATACCGATAATTTTAGCCATCGCGCTGTTCCCTTCAGTTATTTCAAATCTGACAAACTTAATCTGGGTCGCCGGGACCTTACGTCAAGGCCGCGAAACCACATCTTTTAAAGCGAGGTACGCCGCTCCGCGGCATTACGTCGCCGCCACTAACTAAACAGGCCTTTTTTGGGAGGAAGCACATCTTCTTTGCGGTCGGATGCGATCTCGCGAAGAAGTCTCTCCTCATCTTTACTGAGCTTGGTCGGAATTGTGACGTCGACGGCAAGAATGAGGTCTCCGCGGCCTTTTGACCTTAATATCGGAAGTCCTCGCTGCTGAATTCTGAGGCGGGCTCCGGGCTGCGTGCCTGCCGGAACTTTCACAGTTTCATTGCCATCGATGCTTGCGAATTCGACCTCTGCGCCAAGAGCCGCCTGAAGATACGACACCGAGAGCTCGGCATAGAGGTGACTGCCTTCTCGTTCAAAACGTTCATGGTTTCTAACTTGAACCTCAACGTAAAGATCCCCGCTGGGTCCGCCGCGGTAGCCGCCCTCGCCTTCGCCGGACACGCGAAGCTGTGTTCCCGTGTCGACGCCCGCAGGTATCGTCACGCGAATTTTTCGCTTCGCTTTCACGCGGCCTTTACCTGTGCACGAAGCACATTTCTCTTTGATCGTTTGCCCGGCGCCGTGACACGTGGGGCAGGTCGTCGCGACTTGGAAAAAACCCTGTCTTGCGATGACTTGCCCTTGGCCGCCGCAGGTTCCGCAGGTTTGGCTTTGTGTGCCTTTTTTCGCGCCACTTCCGTTGCACGTATCGCAGTTTGAATCTGTTTCGAATTCGATTTCGCGTTCAATGCCAGAGACGACTTCTTCCAAAGTCATTTCCGTTCGGTAGCGAAGGTCCGCTCCGCGCGCGGGTCCCGTATTTCTAGAACGGCGCCCGCCCGTCTGGCCACCAAACCCACCGCCGCTGAAAAAGTCGCCGAAAATATCTGAGAAATTCGAAAAAATATCCTCTGCGTTCTGGTACGAACCGCCACCTTTAAAGGCGTCGTGACCGAACCGGTCATACCGCGCGCGCTTTTCAGCATTGCTCAGAACTTCGTAGGCGTTGGCCGCTTCTTTAAATTTTTCTTCGGCCGTCGCGTCGCCCGGATTTTTATCGGGATGAAACTGAAGCGCCATCTTGCGATAGGCTTTTTTAAGGACGTCGGCGGTAGCATCCCGACTGACGCCGAGAACTTCATAATAATCACGTTGTGCGGCCATGTCGGCCAATATGAGGCCGATTAAATTTGGGTCAAGGTTGAAGTTCAGAATTTTGGTGCGGATTCATGACCTGCTGCCACTCGCAGCAGCAGTCTCACTTTTTAGTGGCTCCGCCTGAGGCTTCGGCGGCGGATTCGGCGGCCAAAGTTTTATTTACTTCGGCCAGGCGCGATTCAAGGCGCGCTCGGATTTCAGGTGAGTTGTTTTCTTTCAGGGACTCCTCAAGCACGACTTTGGCGATTTCGGCCTGGCCGGCTTCGGTGTAGAGCTTTCCTGCTAAAGAAATAAACCACGGGGGCCCACCGTGTTTCGCCGCGTGAACAAGAAGCTCGGCCGCGCGTTTGGGGTTCTTCTCTTCCCACGTGTAGTGATAGCTGGCACGGTACAAAAGATTGTAGTCGTCGGGAAAATATTTAAGGCCCTTTTCGAAAATCTCGGTCGCACCTGCGCGGTCGTCCACGACGATTGAAAGCATTGTGGCTCCTGCCGAGTAAGGAAGCTTCCAGTTCGGCGCAAGAGTCGTGATGGCGTCGATCATCTTAAAGACCCAGCCGCGCTCACAAAGCCAACCGGTGTGAGTTTCACCTTCCCGGTGCGCGATGCCATCTTTGGCATTTTCGCAGACATGAAGATCTTGTATCGCGCGAAGCCACAGACTGTCCGCGACGACATCGTCGTATCCAAAAACCCATCGTTCGATGCCAGGAACGGGAGGGATCATATTTAGCTCTTGTTTGAATTCTTTGGGAGGCGTTCGGTGTTGAGCAAGAGCGATAAGCCCTGCGCCCAAAAAAAGAGTCAAAGTAAGGAGGGCTGAAGTTTTAAATTTCGAAGGGACCATAAAGATTCGCTCACTCCGGCTTTCAAAAATAAAAAAGCTGCTTGAAATATTCAAGCAGCTTTCCGTTCAAACGAACACTGTTTTAAGAACTAAACGATCAGGGAAGGCCGTCGAGTGTGTTTGTTACGACTTTCAAATGAGTGATGCTCCAAACGTCAGACTGAGCTCCACCAATCAAAGCACCAGCGCAAGCAGTGAAAGTTCCCGCAGCACCGATGGCACCCGTCGCCACGGCCGTGCACGAAGTCAGAGTCGCACCTGAACCCGAGGCCAACTCAACCCAAGATGCGAGGTAAGAGTTCCCGCAAACTGTCGCTGATGGCGTAACGCTTGTAGAAATGCATGAAGTCGAAACTGAACCGATATCGGCCGGGTTTGTTGTCGCCGAACCAGCCGCAGCCGTGTTATCGACCGCAGTCACTCGATAGACGAGCTGACCTTCTGGTTTAAAACCAGCACCCGAGAAGTTACCCGGGAAGTATGTGAACTCCGAGTAAGTTGCTTTCTGAGCGCTGAAGTATCCAGCAAGCAAAGACTTCGCGCTCGACTGACGGGCTTTCGCTTGGAAGCGAGTGAAGTTTGGAATGGCGACGGTCGCCAAGATTCCGATAATAGCGACAACGATCATCAACTCGATCAGCGAGAAACCCGCCTGAGTTTTCAACATACGAACAGCTTTCATTTTTCCCCCTAGGAAAATATCGGAGATGACTTCATCCCCTGTTTCTAAAACTAATACCCTCTATAACTCTTTCGTTTATCGTCGATCTTCTATCGGTCTCTCTTCGTCTTATCTTAACGATCGGAAACAAATTTTTGAATCGCGCCAAACTTTCTTCTTACACCGATCAGTAGTTCACCCTTCGTGCCAGACTTTCGCTTCAACCCGAGACGTTTTTGCGACTCGCGTTTTTGGAACGACTCAAACCGAAGCATGACTTCGACTCGCTTCAAAACACTCGACGACTCGCCTTGATACGAAGACACCGAAGTGCGCTTTCGCGTCCCTCGGTGAATAGAAGTTTGACGGATGCTAAGTGCATGAATAGTCCAGATTTTGTGAAGGCCGACCAAAGATCAGGCGCCAAACGCGCCGAAAAGCGCCCGAATTGGTCACTCATGAGTGCCGCGAATGGCACGGACTCGCCGTCACGCTTGATCACTCGACCATCTTTCATGTCGCTGATTCATTTCACGGAACACGTCGCTGTCTCAGTTCGAGACGGAGTTTCATACTGAGATGAACCTCGACCCTTCGGTAAATCCCAGACTCGACCTGAATCAGGCCTGACGGAATGTCGCGAAACGCTAGATGCCAAGTCCCGGCAGATAGCGAGCCATAACCGGTGCTCCGAGCCTCTGAACGGCTTGAAAAATGTTGTGCTCGCGGCAGAGAATCCGAATGTTTTGTAGGCTACTTTCTCCGCCGTGGGATACGGGCTTCCGATGGTCAAATTCCAATCGATTCCGAGCTTCACAGCGATACCCTAAGGCCGACACAAATTCGCACTGCCCATGAGCTTTCCTCCAAGCGAATCTTTTGACTGGCGCAGAGAAGAGTCTCGTATTTTTTCCTGACGATGCTTTTCCCTCCGCCAACGGAGTCAATACTTTCCGCGCTAACGGCGCGATCACTTTTACTTTTTGCTTTGACTCACGAACCAGCGACGCTTCACCGAGCTCACGCTTTTTCTTTGCGACTTCCTTTCTTGCCAAGTTCATCATGAGATCTTTCGTGCTTTGAGTTTTGCGTTGAAGCCGCCGCAGATCCTCAATCACCGCCATCTCTTCTTCAGTCAAATCTAGGGTCAAACGTGTATCGCCGGTCGCAAGCTGCTTCTGAGGAACTGGGCGAGCACTAAGAGTCACAGGCACTTCACGAGCCAGAACTTTTTCGGCCGCTCGTTTCGAGAGTCCTGAGAGCTTAAGCATCACCGACTTCTTTTGCTCGATGGAAACTTTAACCTTCGTTTCCCGTTCGTGCGCGCGAATAGCTACTCTTGCCTGTGAAACGGAAGACAAACTGAGTTCGCCAGATTCGATCTTCTTCTCAATCTCGACCACTTCCCTCATTGCTCGCATGGCCTCGATGCGCCGGCTTGCTGCAGCTTCAGAATAACCAAGTCCACCCGTGCAATATGCGAAAAGGCTCGGGTAGCCGAGTTCGGAATAAACGAGCCGGCGTTCTATTTCACGCAAAAGTCTTAGGACTTCAACGGTGATCCGACGTTCCTCACGAACGAAGAATTGGATTTTTTGATTGAGTTCTTCATTCGTAATTCGTGATAGCGCTTCCATCTTGAGTTCGCTTTCGCTTTGATTCTTTGCTTCAGCGAACTCACGATAACATCAGTTTTAGATTGGAAAACTTCATCGCTCAAAGCATGACGAAGGCGAGTTCTTCCGAACAGAAGAGCACACCGAGGCTTATGAAAATGGCGCCCAGTAATAGGCGCTGTAGGGCGAAACCGATAGTACTGTGATCTAATCATCGACAACAAATCGAGACTCGCAAAACTGAACGAAAACGCAGTCAATCGGTTTCGTAATGCGCCAAAAGTTTTTCGTTCAAAGACGGCAATAAAATCATCGAAAAAATGATCGAAGTCTCGAGCGAGGTTCCCTCCGCCAGCGGAGTGCATACTTCTTCCGCCGGTTCACGGCAGGCTTTGGTCGACGGCGCGCGACCATTTGCGGGAGCCGAACTAAATTTCCGCCGATCAGGAAGGCGTTTCCGCATCCAAAAGTCGTAGGACAGAGCGCTGCAACCTCGACAAGAGACCTGGCAGATCAGGAGTTTCAGAACTGGCCCACGAAACCACGACTTTCAAAAGGTCGACGTTTGCGTCGCTCGCCGCATTTTCGCTATACTGAATCCAGGACGGGGGGAGAAATCGGCGTGAATCTCCTAGAACTCGCGAAGCCAAATTCAAAGAGTTGCAGTGCGGCCATGGCTGGTCATTCCGGCGCGGGCGATAGTGGCGATAGCGATGTGGCCTTCGGCGACGTCACGGTCGCTGAAAGTAAGCCTGTCGTTCGCACGCCCCCACTTTACCGTGTGCTTCTCATGAATGACGATTTTACCCCGATGGATTTTGTCATTCATGTGCTTCAGAAATTTTTCAGCAAAGCGTCCGACGAAGCCACAAGGATCATGCTTGAAGTGCATCACAAAGGTGCTGGAGTTTGCGGCGTTTTCTCACACGAGATCGCCGAGACAAAAGTTCACATTGTGAACACGTATTCGAAACAGAATCGTTTTCCGCTCAAAGCCACGATGGAAAAAGCAGAAAGCTAAGAAGGAGTTTTATATGCTCAGCACCAGCCTTGAACGACTTTTGAACTCCGCCGTTCGCCTCGCTCGCGATGCGCGCCACGAGTTTGTCAGTCTCGAGCACATCCTTCTCGCTTTCGCGCAAGACGATGAAGTCGTCGAAGTTTTGCGGGCCGTCGGATGCGACACGAGTACTTTGCGCCGCGAGCTTGAAGTTTTCTTAGAGCGACACGCCCCCCGCCTTCGTCTTTTGAAAGCACAAGGTGCTAGCGAAGCCGAAATGTCGGTTCCCGTCGGCTGGAAACCGGAATTCACTTTGGCCTGCCATCGGCTTTTGCAGCGAGCTGTGATTCAAGTTCAGAGCGCTGGCCGAGAGCAAGTTCTTCCGACGAATGTGCTAATTGCACTTTTTAACGAGAACGAATCTCACGCGGTTCACTTTCTAGAAAAACAAGGCGTGAATCAGTTCGATATCGTGAACTTCGTCGCGCACGGAGTTGCGAAACTTGGCCCTGGTCCCACGGAAAGCGCATTCAATATCGACGGCACTGAAAGCAGTGTTGATCCAAAATCCCGAACACCGAAATCAGGAACAGGCGGCACCAGCCGCGGCACCGAAAAAAATGATCCCAGCGAAAGCGACATCGACGGCCTACCGAAGGACTCGTCGAAACAAGCCAAACAAAATCCGCTGGCCTTGTTCTGTGTGAACCTCAATGAGCGCGCGCGAAAAGGTAAAATAGATCCTTTGGTCGGACGCGATGATGTTCTTGAGCGCGTTGTTCAGGTCCTTGCCCGAAGAACTAAAAATAACCCACTTCTCATCGGCGAACCCGGCGTTGGAAAAACAGCCATTGCCGACGGCTTGGCTCTTCGAATCAATTCCGGAGACGTGCCCGCAGTTTTAAAAGAAGCCGTGATCTACTCGCTCGACATGGGCGCACTTTTGGCCGGAACAAAATTTCGCGGAGACTTTGAAGAAAGACTTAAAGCTGTCGTGAAAGCCTTGGAGGCCGAACCTCACGGCGTTCTTTTCGTCGACGAGATTCACACACTTGTCGGCGCAGGAGCCACCTCCAGCGGATCGATGGATGCTTCAAATCTTTTGAAGCCAGGGCTCGCCAATGGAACTTTAAGCTGCATTGGTTCCACCACTTACAAAGAGTTCCGTCAGCACTTTGAAAAAGACCGCGCTTTGGCCCGACGATTTCAGAAAATCGATGTGAAAGAACCCTCGGTCGCAGAAACAGTCGCGATTCTTGAAGGCCTGCGCGAGCGCTATGAAGAGCACCATAATGTGCACTACTCGGAAGGCGCTTTAAAGTCCGCCGCCGAACTTTCGTCGCGTTATATTCAAGGACGGCAGCTTCCCGATAAAGCGATCGATGTGATCGACGAGGCCGGAGCACGCACGCGCATCAAGGCCGGCGACGAAAAGCGAAAGACGATCCGGGTCGCTGACATCGAACGCGTTGTCGCTTCGATTGCACAAGTTCCGGTGCAGAGTGTGAACGTTGCAGACAAAGCCGCACTTAAAGACATTGAAGTTTCGCTTCAAAAAGGTGTTTTTGGCCAAGACGAAGCTATTCGCCGAGTGGCAACGTCGATCAAACTTTCGCGCACGGGACTTGGTCGCGAAAATAAACCTATCGGAAGCTACTTGTTCTCTGGCCCTACGGGCGTCGGAAAAACGGAAGTTTCAAAACAGCTTGCACAAGTGATGGGAAACCAATTTTTGCGATTTGATATGTCCGAGTATATGGAAAAACACGCGGTCTCGCGCCTTGTCGGAGCACCTCCGGGCTATGTTGGCTTCGAAGACGGTGGACTTTTGACGGAAGCGGTTTCAAGAAACCCTTATGCTGTCGTGCTTATGGATGAAGTTGAAAAGGCGCATCCTGATTTGATGAATATACTTCTTCAAGTCATGGACAATGGAACGCTCACAGATTCGCACGGAAAAATCGCCGACTTCAGAAATACGATTTTGATTCTGACGACAAATGCAGGCGCCTCAGACGCTCAGAAAAGTTCGATCGGAATCGGAGCTACGTCCGCCAACTCAAGCACTGAAAAGCAGAGCGAGGCGATCAAACGAGCGTTCACTCCGGAATTTTTAAACAGACTGGATGCGATCGTGCAGTTTCAGCCGTTGCCAGAGGCTATTGTTCTGAAAGTGGTTCAGAAGTTCGTTGGCGAATTCACGAAGCAGCTTTCGAAGAAAAAAGTGACGATGACTTTGACCGAAGCTGCCGAGAAGTGGCTTCTAAAGCGAGGCTTCGATCCCCTCCTGGGCGCTCGGCCCATGGCGCGGACCATTGACGACCATCTAAAAAAACCGCTGGTCGACGAACTTCTTTTTGGTCGTTTGGAAAAAGGCGGCACCGTAGAAATCGACGTCGATCAAAAAGACGAACTGACGTTCGAGTTCGGCACTTAATATCCAGCGATCTTGAACCCAGCCCTCTCGCGAGGGGGCGGGTCACCCTCCACCGGTCGCCGGTCACCACCCACCCAGCCCCTCTCCATCACTCCTCTCCAGCTGGCATGCCCTGCCCGTAATTTTATTGAGCCATCTTACAATTCTGACCTGTCTGCCAACTCTGACCCGTCTTCCGACTCCGAGTTCTTCAGATTCTCCTGTCTTCTATTTTTGACTGCAGTTTTTCTCTAGAAGTCGTCTTTGAGTTGGCAAAGCTTTCGAATTGTTCCGCCGGTGCTCGCTTCCAACGGAGT
>LNDT01000036.1 GCA_001464715.1 Bdellovibrionales bacterium Ga0074137
AAGAACCCCAAGTTCAAATTCAGATATCTGATATCGAGATATCCGATATCGGATATCCAAAGGATCCGGACAATAAGACCGTTTGCTATCGGTACAATCACTTTGGCTGCAGCGATTTTTTCGGGATTTACAATGAACCCTCTGCCTGTTACCCACGTCGGGTTAGTCAAATTTATATTTTGGCGAGGGGTTTTTTATGAATTCATTTATTCGATTGGGCGTGGGGATAACTGTCGCCATGGCACTTTCTGCTTGTTCAGGTGGAGGCGGCGGAGGAAACGGCGGCGCTGGTGGCTCACCTGAAAACAAAGAACAGGCTTTAAACAAGTTATCCACTACTCACAGGGCGAATTTTGAAGCTTGGCAAAAAAAGGTCGTCAAGGCTTGCGATGCGTCTCAGGCTTTCGGCTTGAGCAGTCATCGGCAACCCGAAGACGGCGTGGATGGTGCGGCTCTAATTACGAGTAATACTGGATCTGTTGTTTTTTCGGACGGCAAAGGTTTTGCGATCATTAGCGGTTACAATTCTTTCGCTGGTATCGGCAATACAAAGGCAGAGGAAACTTCTAATTCCTACTCAATCACCGCTGAAACCAAACGCGAAGGCTCTTCATGCGCCGTCTATTTGTATGGTCAAAAAGTCTACGAGACCTCGATTTATCAAAATATGACAGTTGGAGTACAGTATTCTCCAGACGCACAAGCGACATCCACATCAGCAGTTCCCGTCGTAAAGACCTTGGGTAACAGCGGAGCATCGGAAGTCGTACAGCACGGACTCTATGCCCTTTTGAATCAATCATTAAAGCCCTCCAAAGATGCGCAGGCTTTTATCGGGCAGCGTTTTGGGTTAAAGTCCGATCAAGCCGCAAATCTTTTCAGACTTAGCGATACTTCTGTCGGCAAAACCATCGCCAAAATTGACGGCGATCAAAACGCTGTTTGGAGCAGCAGTGAATTCGGAAATTTAATCGGCTCCGCTAGAACTTTAAAAAATTCCTTCGACGGCAATGCGCGGACGCTTCAGCTTGAAGTGCTTCTTAAGGTTCCACAGTATGAAATTGGCGGAGTTAAAAATTCGAGTGACAACGGAAATCTTCGGCTCATTTTATCTGCAAACATAGAGAAAAAAGATAACGGCTTTGTCTATGCTCTAAATTCAATTCAAGATTCAGGTTTAGTTTTGTTCTCCGACGACGAAGCATTGAGCTGTGCAAGTGATCGACTTGCGGCGTACGTAGGCACAGGAAGCTCAACGGTTCTTTCTCCTTCAACCCAAACAGTAATGAACCCCTGCTCGCTTTTGTCGGCGCAAATTGAAGACGCTGCCTTTAAAAAAGGTTTCTATAAGGCGTCTATCCCGGTTTTGTTTTCAGGGGTGGCGCCTTCGTCGCAAATTCAATACGGCGGTTGGGATTATGTCTTAAGTAAGCTGGCTAAGGACGCGTTGAATAGTAACAAAGACATTACTTCAGAGCTTGATCCTGCGGGAAAAACAAACGTTGTTCCTTTAATCTCAAGACATTTAACCGTTTTGAAATCCGAGATCGAAAAATCTAAAAATATGCAGACACAAAAAGATGCTGTTTTAGAGATGGGCTTGGGCTGGTCTTTCCAAGGTCAAAATGTAACTGGTGGGAGAATGGCGCAGATCATTCAAAGCGTTGATAATTCAACCGACGTTTTCCCAGTTTCCTCTTCGAGGCTCTTAAATGATCTCGCAAGAAATCCTAATTCAAGTGACGATCAACTTTTTTTCGCGAGCAAACTGGATGGTGCGTATAAAAGTGAAGCTCAAAAAGCACTGGGGTTAGCGCGCGACTTGAACTACGTGAATTTTGAATCTGATATTTTCAATCGAGTTATTCAGACTAAAATTTCCATCGATGAATTGCGTGACTGGAGCGGCAAATTTTCAACTGTAAAAACAGAGATTAATAAATACCCAAGCCTAAATGCTGTTAAGGGCGAAGTCGTAGGCTTGTCGATCAAATGGTTGAATAGTGGTGAGGTTCCCGCGCAAGACCTCGGCAATATTTATTCTGCCCTGAACAACTCCGTTGATCCTTTCGCTGAAAGCACCAAAC
The DNA here is from genome assembly GCA_001464715.1 of Bdellovibrionales bacterium Ga0074137. Lineage (GTDB taxonomy): Bacteria > Bdellovibrionota > Bdellovibrionia > Bdellovibrionales > JAMPXM01. The sequence goes on from LNDT01000036.1 coordinate 2,088, forward strand.
AGCTTGTTCAAGACATGGGACAATCTCTTGGTGCCAACAAAGAGGCATTGGAATTTGCGAGGAATCTGAGCGCAGAGTACAAACAACAGGCAATTTCAATTAAGAATAATTCGGCTGCTGCCGATTATGAATCTTGGGGAACAAGTTTTTTCAACAGCGTTCTTCAAAAGCGTCCAAGCATTGATCAAGTTCGTCAATGGAACGAACTCTGGGTTTCCACACTAGCTTTCGTTCAAAGAGAAAAAGCCAAGGTCGCTGGTGAGATGGGATCAATGCCTGAATGGAACCGGAAAAAGATTGTAGAACTTGCGGTAAAAGAAGTTTGGTCTGCGCAAGAATTTTCTGCCCTTGAATCCATCTCTCAAGTCGCAAAATTTAAAAATACTTGCGATAGGTTTAAAGACGCAAGCTCGTTGGCGGATTGCGCGGGCATGAGCTTATTCAGTAAGGGACAGAAGAAGTTTTTTGATCCTAATTATTCTGGTCGGTATTCAGGACTAGGTTCGGATTTTGCCACTTACATGAGCCAGTTGGGCGGATTTAATTGGACAACGCTTCGTTGGGCGCTTGTGGAAGAGTTTTTTAGTTCATGGGAGCCTATCTGGTCGAAGTGCGATGGTTCAGCCTTTGGTCAAAAAGCTGCGACTTTGAAATCGCAAGTTCGCGCCATTGTTAGTCAAGGCGATCAATTCAAAAAGTGGGAACTTGAAAGACAAATCAAAGATACAATTAAAAACTGTCAGTAAGATTTGAAGCACCAGCCGTATTCAGAGTACGGCGGTTTGTTCCAAACCCCAATTTAGATATCGGATATCAAGACATCCGATATCTAATATCCGAATTTTTTCCGCAAACGTTGCCACGCCAGGTGCCGGGTGGAAAACTAAACCCATGAAAGCTCGGCGAAAAGTCCTCACAGCTCTTGCCTCATTAACGGGTCTCGCTTTTTTGGCCGGGGTCTTCAAAATATTTTCGTCGGGAACAGCAACCGAGAAAGGCTCAAGCGCGATGACAAAGTTTCCGCTCGATTTTCAGTGGCCTGTCCAGGAGCCCTTTATTTTCTGCGTGCATCATCACGATTTTTACCCGGCGGGCAACGGTAAATTTGGACCGCAGCCTGTGCTGCTTTCGGGCCGAGATATTGGTCAAGACTTCGTCGAAAAAGATGGCTTCCGCATGTACCACGGCAAAGAAGTTCCGGGCTTTCCTGTGCATCCGCATCGTGGGTTTGAAACGATAACGATCGTTCGAAAAGGCTATGTCGATCATGCGGATTCGCTGGGAGCCGCGGGTCGCTATGGCGAAGGCGATGTTCAGTGGATGACGGCGGGATCAGGAGTTCAACATTCCGAGATGTTTCCACTTCTAAAAACGACAGAGCCTAACACTCTCGAGCTATTTCAGATCTGGTTGAATCTTCCGCGAAAAAGTAAACTTGCTCCTGCACACTTCACAATGTTTTGGTCCGAGAAAATTCCGCAGACAACAACGGACTCAGAGAAAGTCAGTATCAGCGTCATCGCCGGAAAATTTGAAGGTGTGAAAGCTTTGGCACCGCCTCCTGATAGCTGGGCTTCCGACTCTGCCAATGAAGTAAATATTTTTCTGATGAAATTTTCGAAGGACGGAGTGGTGCGATTGCCGATGTCTCCGTCGCACTCAAACTTGAGTCTTTATTTCTTTGATGGAGCTAGCTTGGTTGTTAACGGTGAGGCGCTGGCGTCGAACACCGGTGCGATTTTGCCAAGTGATAAGGTGACTGAAATTTCAAGCCCCACCGGAGAGGCTCAAGTCCTGATCCTTCAAGCAAGAGCCATCGGTGAACCGATTGTGCAGCACGGTCCCTTCGTCATGAATTCCCGTGAAGAAATCGCGCAGACCATACAAGACTACCAGCGCACCGAATTCGGCGGTTGGCCGTGGGATCGGCACGACATGGTCCACGGGCCGGTTATTGAGCGATTCGCAAAATACCCCGACGGGAGAATTGAAAAGCCCGAGAAGGCCTAGTGCCGAAATTTAGATGGCAAGTTTCTTCAAGCGATCTTCGTCTCGAATGTAGATCGCTCGCCCAATGCGCGTAATAATCCCTTCCTCTTCGAGTTCCGAAAGTACACGGGCTATGCTTTCGACAATCGTCCCGGCCATTTCAGCGAGTGTGGTTCGATCGATGTTGATACCAATATAAGACCCGTGAGCTGTAGGTGAACCAAAACTGTCGTTCAGAAACTTCAAGACCGAGGACACTCGATTCTTCAGGCAATGATTAGAAAGCGCAGAAATTCTCGACTCTGAGTGATCGAGAGCTCGTGATTGAATCTCGATCAGTCCGAACAGAACCTTTGGTGTTCGATTCGCGTACGTACGAAATTCGTCGAACGGAATAAAGCACACGTGGGCGCTTCCGCCAATGGCGTCGACAGAGAGTGTTCCGTTATCAATGCTTTCCGCATTCGCGAAGCCGACAAGCTCTTGTTCGCCGCAGATCCGAACCGCCGTCACACGGCCCTCATTTTTTCGACTCACTTTGAGGTAGCCCTCTTTTACGCAAAAAAATCCCGGCTTGCCATTAACCTTGAAGGGTAGGTTTTGACCTGACTCGAATTGAATCACGGACTTCATAGAGTCCAACATTTCGATTTGCTCGCGGCCGGACGCGACGCAATCCGAATCCGTTGTAAAATGGCACTTCAAACATCGACTGTCGTATGGATCCATACTTCAAATTGTATTGCCAAGACCTGTCGCGAAACAGTCCAGAACGCCGTGCTGGCTCAGTCCATAGCTTGATTATTGTCAATATCCCTCCTGCGGTCTTTGTTCGACGGCAAAAACTTCCGATGCGGTCCGAGAGTAGAGAGAAGTGGATGGCGTTCCTCCACTTATCTTAACCGGAGCTCAACAATTTAAAGTTCGCAGTACGAACCTAGGAAAAAAATGAACTGGTTTAATGGGTGTAGTTTACGAGGAAAGATTTTGTTGATCGTGGGAATCGCTTCGTTTCTTTGCGCGGCAATTTCTATCACGGGCTTTCTGTATTTCGATCGCGAACAGCTTGTTAATGGAATTATCAACAAACAGCGGACGATACACACCCAACTCGACGCTGCGAAAGATTTTGTTGCCACTCAAGGCGGTCTGAAAGCGACCATCGAGCGCTTTCAAAAGAACAATAAGTCTGCGGATACTTTGAGTGATCAAGACAAAAGTGAAATCTTAAATCAGGTTCCAATTGTTGCCGCCATGAGAATTGGTATGAAGAATCAGGAGCGTGACAAATATAAGTTCCGTGTTTTTTCTGATGAACCACGACGTAAAGAAAATCTAGGGACAGCGGAAGAACTGGAAATTCAGAAGACCTTCGAAAAAGATCCCGCCCTTGAAGAGCTTGTTGTGAACGATGGCACGACCGTCACGATGTTTCGACCTGTGCGCCTTTCAGAGAGTCAGGGCTGTCTTCATTGTCATGGGGCTCCTGCACGAAGTCCCTGGGGAAACGGCACCGATATTCTGGGCTTGAAAATGGAGAACTGGAAAGACGGGAAACTTCACGGCGTGTTTGCGGTTAGTCAGAAGATTGACGAAGTTCAGGCCGCTTCAGTAAGGGGCCATTTTTTGTCGCCCGCCACTGTTCTAGTTTTGTGTATCGTCGCTGCAGCGATGGCCTCACTCTTGATTGCCGCCTTGCTGGCTCGACGACCAATTTCTGAATTGAATCGTATCGCGGACGCATTGGCCTCATCGCGTAAACAAGTTATTGATGCTTCCCAGCAGGGAGCCGTGTCTTCAACGAAGTTGAGCGAGGCTTCAACCCAACAGGCCGCGAGTCTGCAGCAGACCATGGCATCGATCGAAGAGATTTCATCGATGGTGAGTCAAACGGCGGAATCCGCGAATAAGGTAAAGATCGCTGTGGATGCTAACCAGCTCGCCTCCGATGAGGGATCGCGCAGCGTGGCGGATATGCAGAAAGCGATTGAAGAAATTCGCGAGACGAACGAGCAAGTTCTGGGTCAGATGGAAACGAGCAATAAAGAGTTCGCGGAGATCGTAAAAATTATCGCAGAGATCGGGGACAAAACAAAAGTCATCAACGACATCGTCTTCCAGACGAAGCTGCTTTCGTTTAACGCTTCCGTCGAGGCCGCACGTGCGGGTGAGAATGGAAAAGGATTTGCGGTCGTCGCGGAAGAAGTTGGGAACTTGGCTCAGATGAGCGGCAACGCCTCCAAAGAAATCAGCGCCCTGCTGGCGGATTCGACGATGAAGGTAAACGCTATCGTTAAGCAGACAACGGAAAAGGTCGAACATCTTGTCGAAACTGGAAAAGACAAAATCAACGTCGGACAGACGACAGCAGAAAGTTGCCGAGAAGCTCTGATCAAAATCGACGAGAACGCGCGCATCGTTGTCAGTATGATTGCCGAAATAACCAGCGCATCCCGAGAGCAAGCGCTTGGCGTCCAAGAAATCAACAAAGCGATCACGCAACTCGATCAGGTCACGCAGCAAAACTCGGCGGTCGCACAAGAGAGTTCTACTCAAGCCGAAGAACTCAATTCGGAAGCTTCGAAGCTATCAGATGCAGTGACCGCGTTGGTAACATCGGTTCGGGGAGCTGGAAGTAATGGGTTTGAGACTGTCGAGCATTACGGACACAGCAGGTCAAATGTTGTGTCCATGGAAAATGCGCCGTCTCGAAGAGTCGGGTGAGCTCAAGCGGCCTGAACTAGCCAAACATTGGTCAGCCCTCTACCGGCTACACGGAGCCGGTAGAGGTGTTGCTGAAATTCAGAGAGCGACTATACTCCATGACCAATCTCAAACTTTGGAGTGTTCATTGAAAAAGCTCATTTTCGGTTTTGGTCTGCTCTTCTCGGTGAACAGTTTCGCGGCCGAAAACACAGTCAAGGTCTGTGCTGCGGCCGACAAGCGTGTTTCGATAGAGGTCAACATTGCGAGCGAAAAATTATTGATGACGATTGTTTCCTACGATTCAGAATCAAAAACTTATTCGACCACAGTTGCTTCCGACACCGTGGAAAGAGCCATCGAAGCCGAAACCTCAGAGCTTGAGACGATTTCAAAAAAAGAGAATCTGTCGACTCCTCTTGTAAAAGGCATGGCTTACAGCTTCGTCGATTCTGCGAACCTGCTTATCGCCGAAGACGCGAACGGTTTAAGATATCTCTTTCAAATCAACGGCCCAGATATCCAAAACATGGGTACTGCCAATTCGTGCAATTGAGCGGAATTTAAAGTTGTGTGAGAAGATAGAGGGCGACGAGGCCAAAGCCCACCGTCGCCAAAAGGTTACGGGTGAAGTAGCAGACCACGCCCGCGAGTAGCAAAATCACAAGCCGCTCTTTCCCGAAAAGACCGCCGACCTGGCCCTGGTGGAAAAACACCATCTGCGACGTCATCGCGGGAAGAATTGCCGCCGGGATAAAAGTGAAAATTTCTTTGTGTCGGTCCGTGATGGTGAGTTTTTTTGAAACGGCGATCACAGAGAAACGAATACCAAAAGCACTGACGGCCAAAAGAAAAATATTTATCCAGAAATAGTTCGCTTCAATCATGCGCTGCCGCCGAGCCCGTCTGGGTTCGCCTGTGGTTTGGACAAATAAATTCCAACGGCGAGAGCGATCAATGCGGTGACGACAAGTCCTAAATTTAGCGGTAATGACCGAAGGAAAATGGCCAGAACAAAAGACAAAATCATAACATAGACGTAGGTTCGATTTTTCAGGGTCGGAACGACGAGGGTTACAAAACTCAAAGGCACGGCGTAGTCGAGAGCGAACGACTTCGGAGCGAAGCTACCAAAAGTGTAGCCGGCGATAACAGCAAGATGCCACGCAAGCGCCATGCACGTTGCGGCTCCAAAATAAAACTTCACGAGCTGGGCGTTAGTTTGAAAGCGGTCTTGGTGGGCGGACATCACCGCATATGTTTGATCAGTTAAAAGGTAAGCGCTTGTCGCTTTGACAAGCGGTGAGGAATTCTGAACGACCGGCGAGAGAGCGGCGCTGTAGAGGAGAAATCGAAGGTTAATGATCAGTCCAGTCGCAAGAACCACCGCGGATTCGGCATTCTTTGACATGAGTTCAATCGCGGCCAGCTGAGCGGCGCCGGCAAAAACGAAAACATTCATACCAACGGATTGAAAAAGGCTGAGCTGAGCGTCCGCACAGACTGTGCCCATGACTGCGCCGAACGGAACAATTCCGACGGTGATCGGCATCATCCCTCGAAAGCCTTGTGCGAAAATCTTCATAGTTTCCTGTGGCCGGGAACCTATGAAACGGAAGGCGTTGCGTCAATAAATAAAACGGCCGACCTCACTATGGATGAGGTCGGCCGAGAGCTTGATCAAAACTTAAAAGAGATCTTACTTAGGCATTACAACCGTGTCGATAGAGTGAATAACGCCGTTCTTTTGGTAAACGTCAGCGATCTGAACTTTCGAAGAACCACCTTTTTCGTCGGTGAGGATCAGATCCTTGCCAACCATTTTAGCGACAAGCTTTCCGCCGGCAACCGTCGTGAATTCTGCTGTGCCTTTGCCCTTTTTGATAGCGGCTGCGATGGCTTTTGAATCCATGTTTCCGGCGACCACGTGATACGTCAAAATTTTTGACAGAGTCGCTTTTGCCTCGGGCTTCAACAAACCATCAACGGTCCCTGCTGGAAGTTTCGCAAAGGCATCGTTCGTCGGAGCAAACACGGTGAACGGACCTGCGCTTTTCAGTGTCTCGACCAGGCTCGCCGCTTTTACCGCTGCAACCAAAGTCGTGTGATCTTTTGAGTTAACAGCGTTGTCGATAATATCCTTTGAGGGATACATCGCGGCGCCTCCCACCTGAACTGTTTTTTCCGCGAAGCTTGTGCTGCTCGCGAATGTAAATGCCAAAAGTCCTGCAGCGGCCAATTTTACTACTTTCATTGAGATCCCCCGGCTAAATTTAGCCTTTAAATTAGTGACACTTCTGGTGCCACGAAAACAAACTACCATTGAAAAGTTCAGTTCACAAGCGCATGCTATCTTCGAGTCAATTCGAGACGAAGGGAACGAGAGTTTGTGGCAAAACGCAAAGTTCTGAAAAAAGTTAAAACACAAAAGAAACCCAGAAGTTATGATCTGTCCTCACGTCGCGAAAAGTCGGAGGCTGTTTCAAAAACAATCATCGAAACTTTGGTTCACCTTTTAGTGGAGTCTCGCGGCGCCGATGTCTCTTTTAAGGAAGTGTCGATAAAATCAAAAGTTCCACTGCGGACGATTTTTCGGCTCTTCAAAGACAAAGAGGAGCTCCATCGCGCGACGGATGACTACCTGACAAAAATTATTTCTAGCAGCGTCAGTGAGCTCGCGAAACTGAGCTTCTTGGCTTTCGCGAAGAACACATTCTCAGTCTATGATCGGAACAGTGACCTCGTGATTGCGTATTTGTTTTCGTCCTTTGGGCGCCAAGCCCGGGAAATTCTTCGTCGACGATTCAACAGTCTGTTGATTGAGCAAATCCTGAAAGAAAGAAAAATTAAACTAAACCCGGACAGCGAAGTGAAGCTTGCGTTGATGGCCTCTCTGGTCAATGCGAAGCTCTGGTACGACCTTCGAACGGATTTTGGTTATTCTGGAAAGCAGATCGGCGAAGTCATCGAATGGGCTTTGGCGACGTTGCTTCGAGAGGTCGAAGCGTCTCAGGGAAGAAAATGAACTCAACGGCTCGCGCGCATGTCCTTTGGTTTCGAAATGATCTGCGGATAAACGATCACGAAGCACTTGCGCGCGTCTCGATGGAACGCGACCCTGCGGCCACTTTGATTTGTGTATGGATGTACGGCGATCAAATTGTCGGCCCATTCCGGGAGCAATTCTTGAATGAAAGTCTTCTCGATTTGCAAAAGTCGTTGAGAGCTTTGGGGCAAGATCTTTTTGTCTTCGAAGGCCGAGCCGAGAGCGTCATACCGTCCTTGTGCGAACGATTTGCTGCGACCGATTTGTGGTTTCAAAATGAACACACTTCTTATGAAGCCAAATCGGAAAATGAAATAGAGCGGTTGGTGGGCCAGGGCGTGACTGTTCATCGAACGGAATCGATGACTTTACTTAAACCCAATGAACTTCCTTTTGAAATTCAAAAGCTCCCAAAAATCTTTACTGAGTTTCGAAAAAAAGCGGAAGCTTCTTGGCCCGACATTACAACTTGGGAGCCGCCGGATCGTTTGCCGAAGATGCCCGGGGGATCGACCGAATCGGTATTAAAAGTCCTCTCCGAATTGCCTCATCTCAAAACTGGGCTTAGAAAGAAGGAACTAAAGCAAAGTCCATTTGCTGGCGGAGAAACGGCTGGGTTGAAGCGACTTTGTAAGTACTTTTGGGACGATGACGGTCTTAGAGACTACAAGGAGACTCGAAATGGTCTTCTTGGTCTAGATTACTCCTCAAAATTTTCCCCGTGGCTTTCGGTCGGAGCTTTGTCAGCGCGAACCATTCAAGAAGAGGTCGTAAGGTATGAAGAAGAGCGTGTAAAAAACGACTCGACGTACTGGATGACTTTCGAGCTTCTATGGCGCGATTACTTTCGTTTTCTCGCCATTCAACAAGGATCAAAGTTTTTTCAAGGGCAGCGATCGACCAGCTACCAAGTTGAACACGATGAAACAGCGTTCAGGGAATGGGTCGAGGGGCGAACGGCCGAACCATTTATCAATGCGAACATGCGAGAGCTCGCCGAAACGGGATATATGTCCAACCGTGGACGTCAAAATGTCGCAAGCTTCCTGACTCGAGTGTTGAAGTGTGATTGGCGGGTCGGTGCCGATTACTTCGAGAAAACACTTGTGGACTATGATGCTGCCAGCAACTGGGGCAACTGGTCCTACTTTTCGGGAACTGGAAACGATCCACGCGACCGTTCGTTCAATGTCGGCAGACAGGCCGAGGTTTATGACCCCGATGGAAAATACGTCCGGCATTGGCTTGGTACAAAATGACCGGCGATGTTTTTTTGGGCGTCGACCAGACCGGCGCTTTAAAAAAGCCGGGCGGTGATCCGAAGCCGCTTCCGGCGGCATGGATCATTGACGACGGAAAAAGTACATCACTTGAAATCTCGCATCTTCCTTCGCTTCGCCGAAGCTCGTTGCCGGGGCTTTGCTCCAACTCAAAACTGCAGATTCTTGTCGACTGCGTTTTGGGTTTGCCTGAAGGAACATCGCCGAAGTCAGACTTAAGGCGTGAGCTTCTTGCTGCATCGTCGTACCGCGGAAGCCATGGCTTGGGACGAGTTGTAGCCGAAAATTTCTTTAAAGAACGCTACCCGGAGGTTTACAAGGCTGCGACAAATTCGACGCCACCGAATTTTCCCAAACGAAAGTGCGAGGAGCGCGCTTCCGCAAATTCCGTCTTTCGTGCGCGTCCGTATCAAAGAAATATTCAGACGGGTACCTTTCGCATTTGGACCGAGCTTGGTGCTGATCTATCTGAGGGCGACGAATGGTTTTCTCTTTGGAGTCACGAGCCACTAAAAAAAGCGAACATCGGCGAGGGTTACCCGTCGCATTCTTGGAGAGTTCTGACGGGATTTACCCGGCGGGAGCCGACACTTCTTTTTCCCGCTTTGAAAGCGAAATTTCGCAAGCTAAAACTTCCGTCGTCTCAGATTCTTAATAAGTGCACACCGGATCAGGCCGATGCGGTGGTTCTTGCCGTGCACCTGTGGTCAAGCGGCGGATTTTCAGGACAGAAAATTCCGCCGAAAAAAAATGGAGAGGGTTGGATTTTTGGGCTCGAATGACAGCGCTTCAGAACCGAATTTTGACCCGACCGACCCATTCCCAATTCAGGACTGCAGTAAAAGTCATTCAGCTGCTGTCGATCAATGGCTGGGGATTTCGGCGGAAAACGTCGAGCGTGGTCTTCTCCAGAATAGAACGTACTCGGCTCACTCGAAACTTGATCGCGAACTGTGGATCGGGACACCTGTTCAAACTTTTCAAACGCCATATTTTGAACTTCGTCAGATTCTAGAGACTCTGCAACCACAAGCGGGAGAAACAATCGTCGACCTGGGTGCGGGCTATGGCCGGTTGGCGCATGTCGTGACTCGACATTTTCCTGGCGTCTTTTTCAAAGGCTACGAATTTGTTCGTGAGCGTTGTTTAGAGGGACAAGCGGCGATGGCCAGAGCGGGACTTAAACTTGCGCAGCTTGAGAACGTCGACGTCACAACACTCGACTTTTCAAAAGAATCGGCGAAGTACTATTTTCTTTACGATTTCGGATCGCGCGTCGATGTCGAGACGACCATGGAAAATATGAAGAGGTGCCTCAGTCAACATTCCATCGTCGTGGTGGCTCGGGGCGGGCGTTCACGCGACGTCATCGATAAAAAACACCTTTGGCTTTCCTATTCTGTTAGTCCTTTGCACCGCGCCCACTACTCGATTTATCGGAGTCAGCCGGAATCAAACGAAATGACTTGAGTTCCAGCTTGGTCTTCGAGCAATCTTTTCGAAGTGTCGATCAGCTATAGCAAATTTTCTCTTAAAATTCTCAATGACAGCGATGCGGTCGCAGTCTCGGAGCTTCGTGCAAAAGCTTATCGAGCCAGATACGGTCCCGCTGTCGATGTTGGGGCTTTACGATGGAATTCGGCTTTAACCCATGTGCTCAATTTAGGAATTTATGCCAACGGCGATTCCGCCTCAAAACTTGTTTCTAGCTACCGGCTCGATGTGATCGCCGATCGATCGACTCTTCAGGAAATGCTTCAAACAAAAAGATCCGAGGAAAATTCCCCCGAGCTATTTAAGTTCCTAAGTTCGATCGAACTTCCGGTCGTTGTCAGTTGCCGGGCGGCGACTGATCCCGATCTTCACGAGAACGATCTCCATTTGGCTCTACGGTACTGGTCTCTTAAAATTTTGCAACGTGCACCGGTTCAGTTCGTGCTTTCAACATTCGAAGGCACGAACCGGTGGAGCTCGTTACTAAAAGCAATGGGATACGAAATACGAACGAACAGCTCTCCGTGGACCGAATTTTTAAAAAACCAAAGTCCACCCGTGGTCGCAAGCCTAAATCTCACAGAAAACGCCGAGGCGGCTGCTGTGGTTTTGATGGAGCGGTTGGTGAAGTCACTGGATCCTTCCTTGCTAAAAGAACTAGTTAGGGCTGACGAGACGTGGAGCTTGGACCCGACTTTAAACCGCTGGATGAATGGGTTGAATCAATGAAGAAATTTGGACTTAGGCTTGCGGCACTTGGGCTTTCCGCATTGGTTCTGGGCTTGTGGTGTGAGAACGCAACCTCCCAAGGGCTTCCGTTCGGTGCGCTGAACGGCGAAGAGCTCAAGGGCTCTTTTCAGCTTGAATCTGTGGGCTTCGTCTCGGTGGCGACGCAACGTGAGTACGAAAAAGTGGAGCATCTCCGGGGCGACGTCTTCTTGCCGGTTCTAACGGGCGAGACCACGGATTTTGCGTTTCAAGTTCGCGGCTCTCGTCTCAGCCTTGATCGCGACCGAGCGACGACGGCCACCGCGGGCGTTATTCCAAGAGACCTCGGTTCTTCTTCGGTCGGACCTTTTTTCAGAAAAAAGCTCGAGTCTGGCGATATCGTGACGGGCGACATTCAGGTGGGACGTTCGGGGATTGATCTTGGTTCTTCGACAACGGCAACGACCGTCGCGGCAAATCTGTTTTGGGGCCGAAAAAAAAGCGACGATGAAGGGCAGTGGATTTATCTTTTGAGCTACTCAAATTCACGCTCGTCGCTAAACAATATTCCGTTTCCAGGTTTTGCCTACGCAAAATCTTTTAAAACAGAAACCAGTCAGGGCGTGTGGGCGGCGGGCGCACCATTTTTTTTCGCCCTCATTCGGTCAAATCCATGGTCCTTCACTTCGCTTCTCACGCCCTTCACAAGTTTTATTGATGCGGGCTATTCGTTCGTTGGTCCGTTTGGAGTGTTCGCGCGATTTGGTTGGCAGCCCCAAGGTTTCAAAGTGAATGGTGGGCCTGCCGAACGAATTTTGTATGAGGAGTTCCGCACGCAAATTGGACTTCGTGGTCCCCTCTCAAAATCGATACTCGCGACCGTTGGATTTGCTTACTCCGATGGACGTCGTGTCGCTTGGGGGGATTCGCTGAGCCGAGCGACCGTTTTTGAATCGCGCCTCGACGACGAAACGTCTCTCTTCCTAAGTCTCTCCGGCCGCTTCTAGGTACCATCTTCCCTTTTGCAGCGCATAGCGCGAAATCAGTAGCGGTTTGATTCCAATGGGTGACGGCGTTTTGAGGATTTATGATGTGGCAGTTTAAAGTTCGGATGCTTTAGGGCCCTGCGAATGGCGTCTCTATTTTCCTTGCTCGGCGCGTGATTGAGCCACTCTAAATTTTCCGTCACATTTCGATCAAACATCAACGTATCCTCCTCAACAGGAATGATCTCGTGCGAAAGACCCAAGAGTCCGTGGAGGGTGCTAAAGGGATATTCTTCCACTCGAGCACATAGTGCGGCTTCAACGGGATTACGATACGTATACTTGTAGGCGTGTTCAAAATAGCGCTGGTCACCGAGGCAAGACCGGAATGTCCGGGCACCGAATACGTGGTTGATGCGATTCGAGTACCGGCCAATTGCACGGCTGGTTTCCCGCATAAGGTAATTCATTGCTGCACTGAGGTTTCCATCGGGAAAGCTCGCAATCATATGAAAGTGGTTGTCCATTAGTACGAATAAGTGAATGCGGGCATTGAAGGAGTGATGCACAAAGTGGAGGTACTCACTCATGATTTCCCATACGATGTGGGTCTCGAGTGCAAACCAATCCTTTCCGTTCGAGCGAGCGCTAAGGTGGTAGGGAAAGTCGGGTTGCATTACAAACGGTTTTCTCGGCATTTTTTAGACTAATGCAAACGATAGGTGGAGCGAAGTGACGATGGAGCTTGATCCCAAACTTTCGGCAATCCGCACTTCGTGCAAGACGATGTTTCAATCTCGAGCCCCTTGGTCCCAAGTCATACTGACGGGCTGCGTTTCAAAAAGGAAGAAGGTACCTAAGATCGGAAGGCGTGGAGTCGCCAGCCGAGAGGGCGGCCGTGATCGCGCAGTTTTTTTTCTTCTGCAACAAGACCAGCCTTTGTCGAAAGCAATGGCGATTCGGACTGAATCATCATTTTGAATTCGGAGGCGATATCCAAAAGAGCAATATCGCCCAGCGTATTTCCTGAAGCGAACACGGGCTTGCGACCGCCTGTGGCCTTTAGCAGTGCATCGGCTTTCCCCTGTCGATAAGTGATCGGTGTCTTCACGACATCAGACACAATCGCGGGACCCGCCGAAGTCGCGATGATTTCAGTTTCGATTCCAAGAACGTGAGTGTGCGGGACGCCCAGCAGATGAAAAGCGGCGGGCTCGACGGCCCACTTAACTGAGGCCGTGACGATGAAAATTTCAAACTGCGCCGTCTTCAGTTTTTGAAAAAGCTCCTGCATACTTCGAAACACAGGCCACGGTTCGTGCGCACGGAAACATGTTTCAGCCCAGCCTCGAACTGTGGCGATGTCGTGTCCGCGAGAAATTTGTGCGAGCCATCCGTAAGCGCCGTGGGGATCACGTTTTTTCCAGTTTCTGTAGTGCGCCCACGGATCCTCCGGTAGATTTTTGAAACCGCAATTATCAAGCTGCCACTGGAAAAAAGTTTCACCCGCATCTTCATCCCACAATGTTCCGTCGGCATCGAAAACGGCCAGAGGGCGCTCGCCAGGAGGCGTGACACTGGTCGCCCGCGCGATACAGCTCTCGATATCACTCCATAAACCAGAACTGAACTCATTGACCGCATCGACTCGCTTTGAAATATTGCCCCCGAACCTTGTAGTTCCCAACACACTTAAAAAGATCAGAATGAGCGAGCGCGCATGGCCGATCAAGAAAATCCACGATTTCCCGAACTGCAAATTCTTTCGCCTCAAGATCAAGACGAGATTTTGACCTTTTCCAGGCGGCGAGCGGACGCCAAGGACCCCTTCGCAGAGTGGTCTGCGCCGTGGCGGAAGGAATCTTTAGAGCATTACCTGCGACTGGGTTGGTCGATGGCGCGTCGGGACGCGTCGTCGGGTCAACTTCTGGGGTACGTTTTGGCGCAACCCTTTTTGTTTTTTCGAGGTTTCACACAGACCGTGTGGATAGAACACTTTGAAGCCGAGACTTCGGTTCTCGCCTCTGAACTTGTCGATACGATGATTCGCATTTCTCGCGAGAAGCACATGCAGCGAGTCCTTATGGACTTTAATCCAGCAAAATCTGACCCCAGCCTCAGCGACGTGATTCGTTTGCGCAATGGGAGGATGATCGAAAGTGATATCCTTGAATTTGCCACGACCAAAACGTCCAACTGACGAACAGAAAGCCGCAATGAAAAACACGGGTCTTCGTCTCTCCGTTCATGACCGACCAAAGATGATTTCAAAAATGAAAAGCGAGGAGTTTGATCTCGCGATCATTGGCGGCGGCATCACGGGGGCCGGTGTGGCTCGCGATGCGGCTTCGCGCGGTATGAAAGTGGCGCTCATTGAGGGTGAAGACTTTGCGGTCGGAACAAGTTCTCGAAGCTCTAAGCTGATTCACGGCGGAATTCGCTATCTTGAAAATTACGAATTTCATTTGGTCTTTGAAGCTCTCAGCGAGCGCGCACTTCTTTTCGATATTGCTCCAACACTCGTCCATCCACTTCGTTTCGTTCTGCCGCTCTACAATGGCCAGCGTGTGGGCATGTTCATGATGGGTCTTGGTATGTGGGCGTACGATGCACTCTCTCTTTTTGAAGCACCCGAACCACACGAAAAGCTTTCGGCCCGCGAATCAGTGGCGCGACTCCCGCTCCTTCAGCCAGAGGGTCTTAAGGGAAGTTACGTTTACAGTGACGCTTACATGGACGACGACCGACTTGTACATGAAACGCTTCGCTCGGCCGTGAGTCTTGGTGCCACCGTCGCGAATCGTGTGAAGGCCGTTGACGCCATTTTTTCGGACGGAAAAGTGACGGCGATGGTGGCTCACGACAAAGTTTCAAATGAAAAATTTCAGATCAAAGCCAAACACTTTGTCAGTACCGTTGGGCCGTGGACCGATTCGGTCGCCGTTGATCTTTTGAAGACGTGGAAAAAAGTTTTGCGACCCTCAAAAGGTGTGCACCTCACATTCAATCGATCGCGATTCGACGTGAAGGATGCGATCGTCATGGCCGCTGACAACGACAAACGAATCGTTTTCGGAATCCCTCGCCATGAAATGTTCATCATCGGCACAACGGACACCGATTTTAAAGGTGATCCGAAAGATGTTTCGGTCACCAAAGACGACGTCGATTACCTTCTTGGCGTCGCGGGCCACTATTTCCCCGGCGCAAATCTCACGAAGGCCGATATCGTCGCAAGTTATGCGGGCGTGCGGCCGCTGGTCGATGACGGCTCAGAAACAGAATCAAAGACATCGCGAGAGCACTTGATCTACACCGACGAGAGAAACATGACTTTTGTTGCGGGCGGAAAGTACACGACTTACCGACGCATGGCGCTTGATGCCGTTGAAGCAACACTCGACGCCTTCACTGTTGAAGACCGAGTTCGATTTGGACGGCCGCAGACGGAAGTCCCTCTGAACCCACTGGCATCTGTCGACAGGCTCGCTACGGCTCGCCGAAATATTGAGCAGTACTGCGTTGCGACCGGGCTTCCTGCGACGACCGTCAGTCTTTTGGTCGAGCGTCACGCCAGCGAGGTCGATCAAATTTTAAGATTTGACCCGGGTCCAAGTTTTTCTGCGGACGAGAGAATGTGGACAATGGAGGCGAAGCACGCCGTTCGTGAGACAATGTGTGACGCGCTTGTCGATTTCTTTTCTCGACGTGTTCCCCTGGTGTTGTCTCGAGCAGATCACGGATTGCCTTTTGTTGAGTGCATTTCCAAAGCTTTTCAAGAAGAAATCGGATGGTCCGAGCAAGAGCGCCTGCGGCAAATTCAGGCCCTGCATGACTACTTGAAGAGCGAGTTTGCATGGCGCGAAGGCTGAGCCGGACCAGAAAGCACGACCACTTGCGTTAGCGAGTTCTAAGCCTCGGAATTGACCAATGTTTCCGACGAGACCTAGAATTTTGAAATGAGTTTTTTCGATAAAGTTTCCGATTATTTTTCGCACGACCTCGCTATCGACCTCGGCACCGCGAACACTCTCGTGTACGCGAAAGGTCATGGCATAATTCTCGACGAGCCATCGGTTGTTGCGGTTCAAAAAAACTATCGCGGTATGCAGAACCGCGTTCTTGCTGTCGGTAAAGAAGCAAAAGAAATGTTGGGACGAACTCCGGGATCGATTGTCGCTATTCGACCGATCAAAGACGGAGTCATCGCGGATTTTGAAGTCACGCAGCAGATGCTTCGTTATTTTATTTCGAAATCGACGGGACATAAAAAATCGTTCATTCGTCCTCGCATTATTATCTGCGTTCCTTACGGAATCACGCAGGTGGAGAAGAAAGCCGTAAAAGAATCGGCATTCTCGGCCGGTGCACGTGAAGTTTATTTGATCGAAGAGCCAATGGCAGCCGCGATCGGTGCGGGACTTCCGATCACCGAACCGATCGGCAATATGGTTGTCGATATTGGTGGTGGTACGACGGGCGTTGCCGTTATTTCTTTGAACGGTATTGTCTACTGCAAGTCGATCAAAGTCGCCGGCGACAAGTTTGATGAAGCGATCGTCAACTACGTCCGTCGCCAGTTCAATCTTCTGATCGGCGAACAGTCCGCTGAAAAAATCAAAGTTCAAATCGGAAACGCTTATCCCTTTGATGAAGAGCGCGTGATGGAAATCAAAGGTCGCGACTTAGTCGCCGGCGCGCCGAAGACCATCGAAATCACATCCTCGCAAGTGAACGATGCCCTGATGGATCCTCTGAGCGAAGTCGTCGACGCCGTTCGCACAGCGCTTGAAAAAACTCCCCCTGAACTTGCCGCAGACATTGTCGACAACGGAATTGTGCTTACCGGTGGTGGGGCGCTTCTCGCCAATCTCGACATTCTTCTACGCGAACGCACGGGACTTCCGGTGACGATCGCCGAAGAGCCGCTCACGTGTGTCGTACTCGGTTCGGGAAAAGCTCTCGATCAGTTCGACCTCTATAAGCAGGTTTGTACAGATTGAAAAAAGAGCAGTCCCGAGCGATCGGGCTCTTCTTTTTCCTCGGATTCATGGACGAGCGCCTCGCGCTTACAGCAGCAAGTCGTGCGGTTGCTCGGCTAAAAGCTGATTTCCCTGATATTTCACGAAAAGACATCGAGCCGATAACGATACCGACGTCGGCGGTGATAACGGCCTGTCTTGAATCTTGGCGGGTGCATAGCAGGCAACGATCGCGTTCTCAAATGGACGCCGAAGCTGAAGTCTTGTGGTGCGAACGGACAAGTGTCGATCTTCAGACCTGGCGGCGTTTTCAAAAAGACGCGTCGGACGAAGACCTGATGACCTTACTTTTATCGATTGTCTTGTCTGTAAGTGACGCCGAACTCGCCGACGGTTTTGAAACATCGATTGGTACTATCCGGTATCGTTTGGGGCGTGGTGTTCGGCAGCTGGGCCTTGTTGCGCGGGGCGGAGTTCGATGAGCGAACCGAGGAAACTGACGCCTTTCATCGCCAATGAGATGCTCTTCGACTTCGCAACGGGGCAGCTCGATGCGGAACGGAAAGCAGCGATCGAAGCTTTCATCAAAGATGATATTGAAACCCAAAACCTGCTGGAATCCATCCGGCGAGGAATGGCTTACGCGGAATCATTGAAGTCCCTGCAACTCACTGACACCGTGATGTCCGAACTCGCCCAAGCTGAGAATATTGTTTCGCTCTCAAAAAGATTGGCGCGATGGTCCGAGTGGCCGGATTCTCTGCGTTGGTCGATTGTTGCTTTGCTGGTCTCGATCAGCACATCGGCCATGGTTGTTTTGATTCCGTGGAAATCTATTCCGCTCTTTCGTACTGGGCCGACGTTTGACTCGAGCACAATTGAAATAGCGCGTGTCGAAACTAAGACCAAAAAAGGTGATGACGGCTTGGTTGCAAGTGTCGAAACCGAAACGAAGGATGAAGAGTCGGGGCCTTTGGAAGGATCGGGCGACGAAGAATTTTCGGCAGAGGCTTCTGGCGCCATCGCTCCTGCACCTCCCGTATTGCCACCACCGACGCCGGTCGTTGTTGTTGCGGCACCGCCCCCAAAATCGGTGGCGACAAACGCGCCCGTATCCTCGCAAACGCCGGCGCCACCGTCGGCACCTGCTGCAGCGACAAAGGCTTCGCGAAGTTTCGTCTACCGTGCCTTCATGACACTTTCAGATCTTGAAGATATCGCCCCCAAAATCACTCAACAGGTCAAAGAGCTTGGCGCCGAGAAAGCGGGAGAGGTCGAGTTGGGTTGGCGGCGTGGATCGGGACGCTATTATCACTTCACGATTCCTGAAATGAACGAACAGAAGCTGCTTGAGAACCTTCGCGTCTATGGTCCAGTCCGGATCTCGAAGGATCCTCACCCTCGCGTGATGCCCGAGGGGCAGGTTCGATTTATCCTATGGATCGAATCCGGAAGCTAAAAGAGTGCAAGAAAAACGAGTTTTTAAAAATCGACGTCCGAAGCGCTCGCTTCGAACGATACTGCTGATTTGGTTTTTAGTTCTTTCCCTCGTGCCCCTTATGTTTGTGACGGGCTACTCGTTGGTGAAGTACGAAGAAGCCATCGACAACGAGCTCGTTCAGCGACTTCGGGCCAACTCGCGAGAAGTCACCACGACGATCTCTGAGTATGAACGTTACATTACTAGCCGTCGTGCGCGACTGCGGTCTGATCCGCAGCTTCTCTTTCATCTCTCCACTGGCAATATTTCGCAGGTCCGTGAAATCGCGCCGACGCTGATCGCAAACACTCTCGTCTCGGCTCTCAGTATTTTTGATAGGGAGGGGCAGCAGATCGCCGTCGTTTCTCAAGACGAAGCGATGGCTGGAAAAGTGGCTCGTACGCCGGATCCCCCAGTATTTTTAAGCGACGCCTATCGCTCGGCTTTGGAGCGCCAAGGCCAAGTTGCCGTGGCGGATGTGGGACCAAGCAACAGTCTTGATCTGATTTCACTCATCAAACTTGAAACTAAATCCAACCGTCTTGCCGGATCTGTTGAAGAGATCGTGACGTTGGGGCCCGCATTTTTAGACAATTTAAAAAAGCGGCTCGCTTTAGAAGTGGTTCTATTTGATTCGCGCGGCGTGATCGTCGGATCAAGTCATTCGGATATACTTCTTTACCCCAAAGATACCTATGCACGAGCCATGGTTGAAAAAGAAGAAGCCGTCTTCGACCTCACCTTGAGAAACGAGCCCTTTGGCTTCATGGTTTCAAAAGTAAAATGGGGGGACTCGTTCTTTTTCGTCGGCATCGGCGCTTCGAAAGCGAAGACGAAGTCGGTTTTAAGAAATATCAATTACGCCTTCTTCACGGTCATCGGCGCAGTGGGTTTGCTTTTGATTTTCACAGCGCTTGTGACTTCAAAAATAGTTCTTCGACCGCTCAATGATCTGGTTGAAGCTCTTCAGACAATGGACGTTCGCGAAGGTCCTATTGAGATGCCGGTGACGACCGAGACTGAGATAGGAGTGCTGACCGAAAGTTTCAATGAGATGTCTCACCGCATCCACTTGGCGCGTCGCGAGCTTCAGGCAAAAATCACTGAGCTTGAACAGGCCAATCGCGAAATTCGAGATACTCAAGCGCGCCTTGTTCACACTGCGAAAATGGCCAGCCTCGGACAGCTTGTGGCCGGCGTTGCTCACGAGCTCAACAATCCGATTGGATTCGTTTATTCGAACATGTCGACTCTTCGGGACTACGTCGAAAAGCTTCACCGAGTGATCGAAGCTGCCTCCTCGAGCAAAGCTGATTTCGACCGAGCGAAAAAAGAAATCGACTATGAATTTATTGAACAAGATCTTCCCAAGCTCATCTCCTCTAGCGAAGAGGGCGCGCGTCGAATGCGCGATATCGTGGTCAAGCTTCGAAACTTCTCGCG
Organism: Bdellovibrionales bacterium Ga0074137; assembly: GCA_001464715.1. GTDB lineage: Bacteria > Bdellovibrionota > Bdellovibrionia > Bdellovibrionales > JAMPXM01. The sequence goes on from LNDT01000036.1 coordinate 22,199, forward strand.
ATTGGACGAAGCAAAACTAAAGCGCGTCGATTTGAAAGAAGGAATCGAGACAACGTTGTCGCTTCTCCAGGGTGAAACTAAAAATCGGGTTCGTCTTCACACGGATTTTCAGCCAGTGCCCGAAGTGCTTTGTTACGCCAGCCAGATGAACCAAGTGTTCATGAATATTATTTCAAACGCGGCTCAGGCGATCGAAGGGGAGGGGGACGTTTGGATTCGCCTCACAGAAAACCCCAAAGGACTTGTCCAGGTTTCGATCCGCGACTCGGGTCCTGGAATCAAAGTCGACCTGTTAGAGAGAATCTTTGACCCCTTTTTCACGACGAAAGATGTCGGTCAGGGCACCGGGTTGGGGCTAAGTATCTCCTATGAAATCGTGAAAAAACACGGCGGCGACATCCGCGTCTTTTCGGAGCCAGGTAAGGGAACAGAATTCACCATTGAAATTCCCGTCGAGGGACCAAAAGCCGCGACTGGCGATACGCCCCAAGTCCCATCATCGAATTTCTAAAATTTATTTTTCTGAAGTCTTAAGACTTAAAGCCAAGCGGCCGATAACGAGACACTGATCTCAACAAGGCCGTTGTGTCTTCAGCGCGTCTCATTTTGAGACAAAGGATTTGAAGCGATCTATGGGCTCTAAGCGCCGGAAAAAAAACAAACCCGCACCTGTAACGCTTCAGCGATTGGCTTCGTCATCGTCGAATCGACATCTCTCGGAAGAGATGCGCTATTTAGGTTTGACAGACTCAACGGCCACGACGTCGAGTGCGTCGCCAGGAACGGCTTCTGGTTCGACTTCTGGCACAACTTCTGGCACAGCGGTTCCGACACATACTCCGACAGAGCCGACAGGTTCAGCGACACATCAAAACCGGTCGATGTCTCCCGCCGCAGTTTCAAGACCTCCAAGCTTTTCGTCGACGAATTTCTCTGCGACCAGAACAAACTCCTCTGGCCGACCTCCGCTACGAACTGTCATTTCGGAATCACCCTATAAGCCTGCCAAGAGGTTGGATTCCGAGCCCATCGATGCGGCAAAAACGCAGTGGTGGCTTGGGCCCGTACTTGTGCTGGCGGCCGCTTTTATGATGGGACTTGGTTGGATGCACATTCAGCGATCGGATATTGTTGCTCATCCGATGGGACATCCGTCGACATCAGCCGCCGCCCGAGCGGCTCTAGAAACTGAAGCCAAAGTAAAATTTTATCGATCTCAGCTGGGCAATAAGCTCAATCGCGACCGCATGGCGGTGGAAATCCAAAACTCTCTCTCGGCGCCTGGAATTGAATCTTCTGCGACAAAGTCAGTGGATCGATCCATGATGTCGGGCGTTCCTCTGATGCAGGAAAACTACGTTCATCAAAACTACGGATCGGCGACGAAAAAGCAGCCCGTTCCGGTTGATCACCCCGACGCGCGAATTCATTACGGGCTCCAGGACCAACAAGATCAGCAAGAGTTTGATCGACGCGTTCAGGCCGAGTACGTGCGGGAATTCGTAGAAAACGCCCGACGCGACGGCGTAAATGTAAAGCTCGACAAAGATTTCAACGTCATCGAGGTCGAGGCGCTTCAGCGTCGCGGCCGCCAACCAGGTTCTTTCGACCAGGGAAGCACGCGCTAAACAAATGCGGTCGCAAAGACGCTAGCGATCGATGTCCTTTTTTTCCGACAATCACATGATCTAAAAGTTGGATTTCCATCAGTTCAGCAAGCTTTGCGATTTTGCCGGTGAACGCCCAATCCTGTTCAGACGGTTCCAAAACGCCGCTGGGATGATTGTGACCCATTAAAAAACTTGTAGCCCCGGAAAGGCAGAGGAAACGAACAATGTCTCGCGGATGCACGAGGCAGGCGTCGACGGTTCCACGAAATATCAGCTCCATTCCGATGATCCGTTTCATGGGCGAGAGCGCCACCACCCAGAGCTCCTCCTGATGGTCTGCCATTCGTTCTCGCAGCAGTCGAGCGGCCACCGTCGCATTGATGATCGAGACTTTAGACGAGGGCGCCAAATTTGGTGGGAAACTAAATTTGGAACACATCTTGGGCTGGGCTGCGTCGGGGTGGGACGCCTCAGTTGCCGGTCGCAACCCAAAACCGCTAGAATGGCCAAAGTTACCTATTTTTGGAGGCCGCATGAATCACTCGTTTCTCTCTGCTGTCGCTCAGACAGGCTCAAAGTCTCTGGCGCAATTTCTTTTGGCACTTTTCCTCGTACCAAGTGTTTTGATCGCCACAGGGTGCGGATCGAAAGAGTTTGTCCGCGGAAATTATGACGACGTTGAAACTGAAAATAATCTCAACGACCTCTGGTCCGAGACCGACATGCAAAAAGTCGCCGCCGACCTGGTCGAATCCATGGTGAAGAGCTATGAGATCGCGAACGCAAAACGTCCGCCGATCGTCATGGTGACGAAACTTCAAAATAAAACCAGTGAACACATCGACACCCAGTCCGTGATGGATATGGTTCGAGTGGAACTGTCGCGCGGTGGCCGAGTTTCGTTTGTTGATAAAGAAGCCCGCGAGGATGTCGCGGCCGAGTACGACTACCAAGGTTCGGGCATGATGTCCGACGAGACAAAAAAAGGTAAGGGCGGACAAATCGGAGCGGACTACATTATCAATGGCCGACTCGATTCCATTGTGCAGCAGGCGGGGAAAGACAAATCGGTTTATTACAAAGTGACGCTCAACCTTACGAATCTAAAAACAAACGTTATCGTTTGGACCGACTACAAACAGATTCGAAAAAAATATCGCAAACAATCGGTGGGTCTCTAAAAATCGGACCCGCATGAAGGCGATGTGATGAAAGCATTAGTTCGTCGCGGCTTTCTGGGTTGCTGTCTTCTTTTATCGGCGTGCGCCTCGTACCAGCAGCAAGTCGACGAAGCCCGGCGGGTTTTCTCCTCGAGTCCCGATGAAGCCGTTAAAAAGCTTGAGCCCCTTGCAAAAGAAGAGGGGCGAGATCAGCTGGTCTACATGCTTGACCACGCGACCGCTTTACAGATGGCCGGGCGTTATGAAGAAAGCTCGAGAGAGTACATTCGGGCCGAACGCGTCGCCGACGCCAAAGACTACGATTCCATTTCCAAAGTGACGGGCTCGCTTCTATTGAGCGAAACAATGGTTCAGTACAAAGGTGATGATTTCGAAAAAGTCCTCATCAATGGAATGAACGCGCTAAATTTTCTTGAGCTCGGACAACTTGATTCAGCCCTTGTTGAAGTTCGCCGCGTGAATGAAAAGCTCTACAAGCTGAAGTCTGACGGCAAGAGCGAATTCAATCAGAGTCCGCTCGCCTTCTATCTTGGCGCGATGATCTGGGAGGCGGATCGAAAGTTCGACGATGCTTACATCGCCTATAAAAACGCCTACGATGTTGCGCCCGGCTACTGGCCACTGCGTGAGGACCTTGTTCGATCCGCTCAACAAGCGCAGCGTCCCGAAGAAGTCGCGCGATGGCGAAAGGCATTCCCCGAAGTTTCAATGAAGCCCGAGTGGAAGGAAAGAAATCGCGGCGAAGTGGTTTTGATTTTTCTCAATGGATGGGGTCCCAGGAAGTATCCGCGTCCTGAAAACTTCCGTTTTCCCTACCTAAAATCAGTTTTCACACCGGTGACAGCCGCAACAATGATCCTCAAACCAACAGGCTCTGCAGCTCCTGCGGCGGAAGCTGTTGCGAAAGAGACGACACCCACTGCGCCGAGTTCTGCCATCGCCACGGCGACAACCGCGTCGATTTATTCGGTGGACGATGTCGCCATCAAAGCCCTCGATGCCGATTTCGCAAGATTGCTCGGTTCGCGAGTCGCGGGGATCGCGACAAAGGCCGTCGTAGCTGATCAAGTTCGGCAAAAAGATCAACTTCTCGGAGCCGTCACATGGCTCGCATTAAATCTCTCCGACCAAGCCGATCTGCGCCAGTGGTCAACACTCCCAAAGTCGTTCAACATAGCGCGCTCCTCAGTCCCCGCCGGCAACTACAGCATCGAACTTTCCGCCCCCGGTTCCACTGCCACATCCACTCGAGACATCAAAGTTCTCCCCGGCAGAAAAACCTTCGTCGTGTGGCGCCTCCTCTAGCGAAAATTTAAATCTGCCGTTTGGTTGTTTGGGCTCGCGACGCTCTCCAAAGTTCCGCGACACGCGCATCGTGCGCTCACCGCATCGGCTCGGCCCTTCCGGGGCCTCGGCCCGCGAGATACGCGAGCTTCCCGATTCGGAGGTCGCGGAACTTTGGAGAGCGTCGCGAGCCTAGACAGATTGGGTTGGCAGATTTTTGTTTTTAATTCGGCGCTGAAGCGGGATTGGATTTTTGCAAAAAAAAACGGACCGTGAGGTCCGCTTTTTTGCTCGGCGGTACTTTGCATACCGGCGACGTTTCGACTTCTAATTCGACTTCTAAGGAATTAGTTGTCGAGGGATTTGTTTGAGTTGGGGAGGCTTGGCGTTTCTTCGCTGGCAAACTTGTTTGCGAAATCTGAAGAGTCGGCCGCTGCTGCTTTTGCAACGCGGTTCTCCAAAGACTGTTTCAAGTCATCATTCGAAGTGCGCTCGGGAGCTGCAACAACAGCTTCTGTGCGTGCGAAGTCTTGAGGAATCGCGCCCAGTTTTGCAAGGTAGCTCGAGATCGAACCGTTTGCGTTCTGGATGATTTCGCGAAGAGTGAAGAGCGGCGCGTAAGCCGATGCTTTCTTTTCTGCCTCGAAAATGATCTGCGTGAGAGTCGCAGCAGTGATGTCATTTTTAGTTTTGTTGTCGATAACCATCACTTCTTCGTTGGTGCGAATCATCTTCGCGATATCGTCGAGAGTGACGTAGCAGCTCTGCTGTGTGTCGTAGAGTTTGCGGTTCTGATAACGCTTGATGATTTTAGTTTTCGAGTTCGAGCGAGTGCTGACAGTGCTTGTCACCATGCCTCCGTTGCTCAGGTTGCTATTCATGAGGACTGACGCTTCTTGTCCACTCATTGGTTGTCCACTCACTGGCCCATGCCCATTGTTGATCAAAGTTTCTCCCATCGGTCCCCCCCAATTCCTTAACCAAATTCCGTGCGCAACATATGCAGGCCGCCACAGGTTGTCAAGTAAGCCAAAGAACTCCTAGGAGTAACCACAAACTACTGAAATCGCAGAGTTTTCGTGAAACTTTCGACCCACTTCTGGCCCGGGAGAGGCTCCTTGTAGCTCCAGAGGGTGGTCTTTCTTCAACGACTTGCGTCTTTCTCTGCGACTCGCGTCGAAGCTTCTCGGGTTAGGGCGCTCAAGTTTCCGGACTTAGGTGCCGATCCACACTCGACTAGTCTTTCGAACAATCGAGGCGACGCGTGAGATCAATGAATCGAGCTGACTCAATTTCAAATCGTCGTTTTGGAACCACCGACCTAGCCATTGTGATGGGGCTTTGGAGCGCCATGGCCGTTTTGTTGGGCGGTGTGCTGTCCGAACTGGCGAGTGACAGTGAGACCCCCATGGCGAAGTCTCAAAGTGAGGCTTTTGCGCTTCAGTTAGAGCAGGGACTCGACGCAGCACCTGTGACGGACCCTTCAATGGGAGGCCGTGCTCCTGCCTCTGAGATGGGCGACCTTGCTCTTCGCACGGGTGACCTTGGAAGAGACCCCTGGGGGCAAGCCTACAAGTACAAGATCGTCTCTGATGGCATCGTTGTCTGGTCGCAGGGCCGAAACGCCGAATGTGACTCAACCGAGGCGCTGCGCAAGCTGGACCAGGGAATTTCAGTGTCCGAATTCAAATTTGCTGGTGACGACGTCGGCTTTGTGAAGCCCCGACATAAAGTTCAGTAATACCAGAAACAACCCGGTATTTTTCCCTGAAATCGAATTTAAGCTGTCTAGTCCTGATTCCTTCAAGACCGCTCCAGAATAGGCCGATCCGTGAACTGGAGGGTTTTTATGCCCAGTTCAAAAGCCGGTTTTTTGGCGCTGTTTTTGAGTCTCGCGACAGTCCAACTTTCTAATCTAGGATGCGCGACGAAATCCGCACGCTGGTCGTCGGAGTCGGCGCCGGTGGCTTACACGGAAAGCGCTGTTGATCTTACCGATCGAGCGCCGGCCTCCATGGCGATCCCGCGCGATATCGAAAAAACACTCGACACTCACAGCATGCGCGCGCAAGCCGATTACCACTTCACGCTTGGAGAAACTTTCTCGCTCGAGGGAAATCCAGCCAAAGCGATTGAAGAATATCGCCTCACTCTGATTTACGATCCGAAGTCGACGGCTGTTCGAATTCGGCTGGCAAGTGAGTACGTGAAACAGGGCATGGTCAGCGAGGCCATCAATCAAACCAAAACCGCGATCGAGATGAATCCGCAGAATGTCGATGCGAGAATGTTGCTGGGCGGGCTCTATTCATCGCTTCGCATGTTCGACGAAGCTTTCAAAGAGTACGAGACGGTTCAAAAGCTTGATCCCGAGAATTTCGATGCGCCGATGTTTGTCGGCGCTCTGTATGCTGAGCAGAAGAAGTTTTCTGAAGCAGCGGTGCGCTTCGAGAAGCTTGCAAAAAATCAGGATAATCCCAACGCTCACGTCGCATGGTACTACCTCGGGCGAGTTCGTCTTGAAGACAACAAAGACGATGTTGGCGGCCGTGCCGAAAATGCTTTCGAGCAATCGTTAGCCTTAAAACCGACCTTTGTTGATCCATTGCTCTCCTTGGGTGCTTTGCTCGAGTCAACGGGTCGCAAAGATAAAGCTCTCAGCGCGTATGCTAACTTTCAGGAAAAGCACGGTCCGAATGTCACTGTTGCTGAAACACTGGCGCAATTTTATCTCGAGCGCGAGCAGTACAGTAAAGCTCTCGAGCAGTTTGCGATCATCGAATCGTCGGATCCTGAGGATTTGAATTCACGCGTGAAGATTGCTTTCATTCTCATTCAAGAGAAGCGCTACAAAGAAGCGATCATGAAGCTTGAAGACTTGGTGATGCGAATGCCGTCGGCGGACAAGGTTCGATTCTACCTTGGCGCAGTCTACGAAGAAGTGAAGAACTACAAAGCAGCTATTCCTCATTTTTTAAAGATTGAAAAAGTGAGTCCCTTCTTTGCTGAGTCGCGAGTTCACGCGTCGTACTTGTACAAACTTGTGGGTGACAGTCAGAACGCCGTGGCAGTGATTGAAGACGCCATTTCGCAGATGCCGGATCACGCGCCTTTTTACACTCTTTATGCGTCTCACTTGGACGACCGACGTGAGTTCAAAAAAGCGGCTGACATGTTGAAAGGTGCCGTGGGCCGATTCCCGGAGAACGCTCAATTACATTACTTCCTTGGTAATATGCACGACCGTCTCGGTGACAAGCCTGAGACAATCGCGGCGATGAAGACAGTATTGAAAATCGAAGAGGATCATGTTCAGGCTCTGAACTTCTTGGCTTACACCTACGCAGAGTCAGGCGCAGAGTTGGAAGACGCTGAAAAGCTGGCTCGACGTGCCATCGAACTGAAGCCGCAAGACGGCTACGTCCTGGACACCCTGGGTTGGGTTCTTTTTAAACGCGGTGAGTTCGAAGCTTCGGTGAAGGTCCTCGAGGATGCTCATCGTTTGCAACCGAACGAAGCTGTGATTGCCGATCACCTTGGAGACGCCTACTATTACTTCCGCATGCCCGAGCGCGCGAAGCGACTTTACGAAAAAGCCGCCGCGATCGCCGAGGAGCAGAAAAAGCAAGGCGGGGTAACTGGTGACTTCGACACAGGCAGTGTATCGATCGAAAAAATCCGAGCCAAAATTGTTATCGTCGATCGGCAGCAAGATCTTCCGACGACGACGGATCGCCGTCCCGCATCCGCGAAATAATCAAGCTGCGATCGGCATTTTACTGTCGGTCGCCGCCCTCTTGGGCGCCTGCGCGACCCAACAGACATCTGAAGTAAATCGAAATCAGCGTTCGACAGGAACCGAGTTCGGTCAGTGGAGCGGCCGTGGATCGGCGACACGAGTTGTATCAAAAGATGGAAATTCAAAAACGGAAAATTGGACCGTCAACCTTGAGGTCGTCGCCAGAACTCCTGGGTTTGGACGCATTGAAGTGACCGGCGCCATGGGTGTCTACGGTGGAACGATTGCGTGGAACGAGAGCGAGACACGAATCCTTTTGCCGGGTCAGCGGAAATTTGTGATCGCTCCCAATTCATCGCGCGCCTTCGTATCGATCCTCCCCTTTCCGATCTCACCCGCCGAAGTCGAAGCAATACTCTTTGATCGAGATTTTGATGCCGCCGCCTTTCGCGCGCGAGGCATTTCATGTCGAAGTGAGTCTTCTGGCGAGAAGCAGATCTGCAGAAGTGAGGACGGATTTTCTTTGGAGCGAATTCGCGGCCGTGTCGAAACCGATTTTCAAGTGACGACAGCGGATGGCGCGAAAGTAAAAATGGTCTTGAAGCCCATTCGGTCCAAGGTCGAGGAGAGGGCTGAGCTCTGGGCGCTTGAGGCCCCAAAGGGTTTTAAGGTGATTCAACAGCCGCGCTTATAGGTCCTATCATTAGACCTATGTCTTGAGCCTCCCGATGAACGTCTAGAAATGAGTCCACCGTGTAGCAGCTTCTCGGTGCTGGCGATTAACCGCCGTTTCCATTTGGTTCACAGCCATTGGTCTGTCACACTTTTTATAGGGGGAGCGTCTCGCATTAGGGCGTTTCTTGAAGCGCAAAATTCCGTGGCCAAGGGGAAAACAGATGTCGACAACGGGTTCAAACAATACATTCGACTTCGCAAGCCTAATCAAAGATTGGAACGGAAATAAAAAATTCCGGGATCTCTCTTGGTCAGGAACGTTCAACGACTATCTTGCGTTGGTAAAAGAGAATCCGAAAGTCACGCGCAATGCTTTCCAACGGATGTACGACATGGTTCTTGAAAAAGGGACCGAAGAGTATATCGACTTCAAAAAACAGATCGTGCGTTACAAGTTTTTCGATGACGTCGAGAACGACGGAAAAGATGCCGTCTTTGGCCTCGACATTTCATTGATGAAACTGGTTAACGTTTTGAGATCCGCGGCTCTTGGTTACGGAACTGAAAAACGTGTCATTCTTCTTCACGGTCCCGTGGGCTCGGCAAAATCCACAATCTGCCGCTCGCTCAAGCGCGGCGTCGAAAGATATTCGAAAACCGACAACGGCGCGATGTACACTTTTGAGTGGGTCGACGAAAAGGGCGAGCTTCAAGGTCTGCTTGGAAAAGAAGTGCGCACCTACACGTCGCCGATGCATGAAGAGCCGCTTCTTTTGATCCCCGAAGATCTGCGCCCGAAAGTTATCGAAGAGCTCAATCGAGGAAACAAAACTGATTTTCGAATTCAGATCGAAGGCGAGCTTTCGCCGCCGTCGCGATTTATCTTCAGAGCCCTGATGGAACGTTATGCCGGAGATATTTCAAAAGTCTTTTCGCATGTTCGCGTAAAGCGACTTGTGCTGAGTGAAGCCGACCGCATAGGAATTGGAACCTTCCAGCCGAAAGACGAAAAAAACCAAGATTCGACAGAGCTCACCGGCGACATTAACTACCGAAAAATCGCGGAGTACGGTTCTGATTCAGATCCAAGAGCTTTCAACTTCGATGGAGAATTTAACGTCGCGAACCGCGGTGTCATTGAGTTCGTCGAGGTATTGAAGCTTGACGTCGCGTTTTTGTACGACCTGCTTGGTGCCTCACAAGAGCATCGTGTGAAACCTAAAAAGTTTGCTCAGACTTACATCGATGAAGTGATCATCGGTCATACCAACGAGCCCGAGTACCGCCGCCTTCAAGACAATGAATTCATGGAAGCCCTTCGCGACCGAACAGTAAAAATCGATATTCCCTACATCACAAAGTGGCGCCACGAAGTGAACATCTACAAAAAAGATTTTAACTCGCGAAAACTGCGCGGAGTTTCTATTGCTCCACACACCGTTGAGATGGCGGCCATGTGGGCCGTACTGACGCGTCTTGAAAAGCCGAAAAAAGCGAACCTGACGCGTCTTCAAAAGATGAAACTTTACGATGGGCGTACACTTCCCAATTACACCGAAGACAACGTGAAAGAGCTTCGAAAGGAAGCCACGCGCGAGGGTCTTGATGGAATTTCTCCGCGTTACATTCAAGACAAACTCTCAAACGCCCTCGTCAATGCGCAGCAGGGAAATCGCGGCTCCGTGAACCCGTTCATGGTTTTAAACGAACTTGAATCCGGTTTAAAGAGCCATGCTCTTTTGTCGAACGACGAGCTTCGGAATGAATTCAAAGAGCTGTTGGGTGTAGTTCGCCAAGAGTACGAAGAGATTATCAAGGGCGAAGTCCAGCGAGCGATTTCGGCGGACGATTCAGCCCTGGCTCGTCTTTGCGCGAACTACATCGATAACGTAAAAGCCGTGACGCACAAAGAGCGCGTTCGAAACCAGTTTACTGGTCAAGACGAGGAGCCGGATGAGCGTCTGATGCGTTCGATCGAGGAGAAGATCGAAATTCCTGAGTCGCGCAAAGATGATTTCCGACGTGAGATTATGAACTACATCGGAAAGCTGTCGATCGAAGGAAAGAAGTTCGATTACAAAACGAATGAACGACTTCACAAGGCTCTTGAGTTGAAGCTTTTCGAAGATCAAAAAGACTCTATTAAACTCACGTCACTCGTTTCGAGCGTCGTGGACAAGGAAACGCAGGAAAAGATCGACATCGTCAAATCGCGCCTGATCAAAGATTATGGCTATGACGAAATTTCTGCGAATGACGTTCTTCATTACGTTGCCAGCATCTTCGCTCGTGGAGATGTGAAAAAACAGTAGGCGAAATGAACGGACGGGAAGTTCTATTTAGAGACGGAGTCTGAATGTCCATTCGAGAAGATCAGGGTCGCTTTCGAGATATCGTTCGCGGCCGGATCAAAGAGAACTTTAAGAAGTACGTCACACACGGCGAGATGATCGGTAAGCGTGAAAACGATCTCGTGAAAATTCCAGTGCCTTCGATCGACATCCCTCGCTTTAAATACGGTCCAAAACAGCGCGGTGGTGTCGGCCAGGGGCAAGGAAAGCCCGGCGATCCAATGAATGGAGAGCCGCAAGAGGGAACGGGTGAGGCCGGCGATCAGCCAGGTCAGCATCAGATCGAAGTCGACGTTACTCTGGACGAGTTGGCCGCGATACTTGGTGAGGAGCTTGAGCTTCCGGATATCAAGCCCAAAGGGCGACCGCGGCAAGAGGCGACAAAAAACAAATACACAGGAATGGCTCCGGTCGGTCCTGCGGGCCTTCGTCACTTCAAGTCTTCTTATAAAAAAGCACTGCAGCGATATATTTCAAGCGGTGTTTACACGCCGGAAAATCCTGTGATCATTCCTCAGCGCGGGGACTTTCGATATCGCTCGTTCAAGCCGGTCGTTTCCCCTCACGCCAGTGCGGTTGTCATTTACATGATGGACGTGTCGGGTTCGATGGGCGAAGAGCAAAAAGAAATTGTTCGCCTGGAAAGTTTTTGGATCAATACTTGGCTGAAAAAGCACTACAAGGGTCTTGAGACGCGATTCATTATCCACGATGCAACGGCGAAAGAGGTCGATGAAAAAACGTTTTTTTCGACGAGTGAGTCGGGCGGAACGCTGATCAGCTCGGCCTTTAAGCTTGCGAAAGACATTATCGATGCCGATTATCCTCCCGACAAATGGAACATCTATCCGTTTCATTTTTCTGACGGCGACAACTGGTCGGGTGAGGACACCAGGCTTTGCATGCGCCTTCTGAGTGAATTTTTCCTGCCGAATGTGAATCAGTTTGGCTATGGACAAGTCGAATCGAAATATGGAAGTGGTCAGTTCGCAAAAGACCTCGAGCGCGAGTTCCCGGACGACGACCGTCTTGTCATTTCCAAGATTGAAAATCGCGATAAAATCCTAACTTCGATCAAAGACTTTTTGGGAAAGGGCCGGTAGGCGCGATGGCAAATCTCACCCCGGATCTTGAAAAATGGCGTTTGAAAATTTTGAAGGTCGCCGAAAGTTACGGTCTCGATATGTACGAGACGATTTTCGAGCTGATCACTTATGATCAAATCAATCAGTTCGCCGCTTACGGGGGTTTCCCCGTAAGATATCCACACTGGCGATTTGGAATGGAGTATGAGCAGCTTTCAAAGAGCTATGAGTACGGACTATCAAAAATCTACGAAATGGTCGTCAACACGGACCCTTGCTATGCCTATCTCATGGAAGGCAACCGTATGGTGGATCAAAAGCTCGTGATGGCCCACGTTTACGGACACTGCGATTTCTTTAAGAACAACCAGTGGTTTGCGCCGACGAATAGAAAGATGATGGATCAGATGGCGAACCACGCGACTCGCATCCGTCGCTACGTTGATCGCTATGGTGTCGATACGGTGGAGGATTTCATCGACAAGGTTCTTTCGCTTGAGAACCTTATTGATCGGCATTCGCCTTATGTTCAACGTTCGGCGGCCCAGTCGCGCAATGCGGCCGCTGACGTTCGGGAAGAGTCGTCGGAAGCAGCACTTCTTCGCGTGAATCGCGATTACATGGACGAGTATATAAATCCAAAGGATTTCGTCGATCATCAAAGAGCGAAAGCCGCGGCCGAGACCACTCGACTCGCAAAATTTCCTGCGCAGCCGCAAAGAGATGTTCTTTCATTTTTGATGCATCACGCCCCTTTGAAAAACTGGCAACAGGACATTATCTCGATCATTCGCGACGAGGCTTACTATTTTGCGCCGCAAGGAATGACGAAGATTATGAATGAAGGCTGGGCCTCGTACTGGCACTCAAAAATCATGACTCAAGATGTGCTGAGTGATTCCGAAGTTGTGGATTTCGCAGATGCGCATTCCGGTACCATGGCGATGGCGCCCAACGGCTTTAATCCTTACAAGGTTGGTATCGAACTATTCCGAAATATTGAAGAGCGATGGAACAAAGGTCAGTTTGGTAAAGAGTGGAATGAGTGCGACGACGTTCAGGCCAAAAACAATTGGGACAAAAAGACGGGGCTCGGACGCGAAAAGATTTTTGAAATTCGCCGAAACTACAACGATGTCACCTTTATCGATGAATTTTTGACCGAAGACTTTTGCATCGCCAATAAAATGTTCGTCTATAAATTCAATAAACGCACCGGTGCTTACGAGGTCGATACGCGAGACTTCCCGCAGATTAAGCGTCAGCTGCTGTTTCAGCTCACGAACTTTGGTCAGCCAATTGTGCAGGTGGAAGACGCCAACTTTGAAAATCGCGGAGAGCTTTTATTGACGCATCTTTTTGAAGGTATCGAGATGCAGCCGGATTACATGCGAGAAACTTTGAGCAATCTGCAAGCCATTTGGGGGCGCCCCGTCAGTATCGCGACTGTGCAAGACGAGCAGCCGAAACTCTACCGCCATGACGGAAAAGAAATCAAAGAGCACGCCATCGGCGAAGCCGCAAAAGCGGCTGACGAAAAAGCGGACGACTGAACTAGTTGTTCTTTTTTGGTAGCGAGGTTGGGATTCTCTTCTTAGCGGGCGCTTTTCGCGCGGTCTTTTTGGGCTCTGGATCGAGCGATTTCAAGACGCGCGTTAGTTTCATTCGTTTCGCCAGATCAAAGGCAGTTTCTCCACCCTGACGAGCGATTTTCAAATCTGTCTTTGGAGCTAAGAATTTTACGACCGCTTCGTGGCGACGGAAGACCGACCACATAACGGGGGTTGCGCCAGATCCGTCGAGAACATTGGGATCGGCCTTCATTTTGACCAAGTATTTAACTGTCGCAAGATCGCCGCGCGCAGCTGCCAAATGTAGGGCTGCATAGCCACGACGTCGCGAAAGATTGATATCGACCAGGCGTTTATCGAGGAGCTCTTTAATTTTGGCTTCGTCGCCAGCATCAACGGCATCAAAAAACGAATCGACCGCCATGGGATCGAATCCGCTCTTATCATCAAAAGGAGACTCAACCGGACCACCCGAAGCGTTTGTCATTGGCACAGGAGCTGGAACTAGTGACTGCGGTGCAGGAATGATTGGAGCCGTCGGAGCGTCGATAGAGACTGGAGGCGAACCGGCATCGGCCACTGGCGAGGCTTCTGGGAGTTCCATTGGCTTCATATCGCCAAAGGAATCACCAGAGGGCGAGCCCTCTGAAGATTCGGAGGCGAGTTCCTTTGAAGACTCGTTCGGAGTCTTCGAAGTGTCGTTGCTTTGACCAACAATTAGGTAGGCCGTCAGTGCGATCAGCGCCATCCCGGCAACAGCGACGTGCGGTTTTCCAAATCTGAAGGGCGGTTTTACTTGGATTCCCGTTGAGGTCTCGGTTGAAAAACCTGTTTGAGTGCCTGCTGACGTACCGGAGGCTCCGGGAACAGGAACACCTGTTGCTGTGTCGCCAGTTCGTCCCGTGGCCTGAAGATTTGCGTAGTTTGAATAGTGGTTATTTCCACCCGAAGCCATACCTGGAACCTGAAGCCGACGAATCACAGCCGTCGAATCTTCGGGGTCCGGACGATACATTTGAGGCTGGTAATCCGGCTGAGGCGGTGGCGCAGGAATATTTGGTGTCGGCGTGTGCTGTGTTGGAGCAACGGTATGTTGAGCCACCGGGTAGGAGGGAGGAGCAACAGGTGTCGATGGAGCATGCGGGCGGTGCGGAAGCTTAGGCGACGCAGGAAGCGGCGTCGAATCCATAGCATCGCGGCCGATCGAAGGAACAATGACTGTCGACTCGCTGATATCGTTGATCGATACAAAGCGAGTCGCCTCTTCCATGGGAAGCGGCTCCGGTAGTTCGAGGAACTCGATCGAGTATTGATCGAGACCCACGACGTCGTTCACTGTGAGGGAGTGTTCCTTAACTGGCTTTCCTGCGATCGAAAGAGAGTGACCGGTACCGGGGCGGCAGACAATGGCGCCAGGAACGAAGTCCACGCGAAGAGTCAGCGGCAAGCCGATGTAGCGCTGATCAATTTTTAGCGTTCGTCGCTCTGGAAAAGTGACGAGAAACTTCTGTCGTCGGCCGTCGGGATGAACCACGAGCAGCTTTATTCTGAAGTCTGATCCTGCATTTCCTGTCACGTCAGATCCCCACTTGTGCCTAGATTACCATCTCATCATGACGATGTATTGGCTCATACACTATTTCGGCGAATCCCCGCCGTCGGTTGAGACTTTAAGGAAAAGACTCGACTAGACGTGGCCAATGGCTAGTCAAAATTAACAAAAGTGAAGTGACTCAAAACTATACTAAGAAGATTCCGTCACACTTCGTTCACAGCTTAAACTGCGAAAGGGTCGTCATTTTGTCGACACGTCAGCCTCGTCGAAAGGTCAGTCGTGACTTTTAATCCAGACTTTATGTAAAGCCATTCGGGGCCGATAATTTCGACATGGGACTCGATTTCGACAAAATTAAGCACAAAGTAGAACATGGTACCGGTCACCAGTGGACTTCGTACTCTGATCTTTTCCTGGTTCTCTCGGTGACGTTCCTTCTTCTCTACGTGGTTGCAAACTTACGCGGCGGTGCTGCGGCGGTCGTTGCGCAAGAGCAGTTGCGTGTGTCGAGCACTCGTATGAGCGAACTTGAAAAACAAGTGAAGGCTTACGAAGTTCTCAAAGATGATTACATTGAAAAAGGTGCGTCTCGAGACGAAGTTGAGATGTATCGGGATCTCGAAGAAAAGTTGGCTCTTCTTGAAAGCGATGCTCAGGCCGAGTTTGAAGATGCGCAGACGCGGGCCCGCGAAGCGAAACTTAAGTTCAACGGACTCAACAAGTACCAGGCGCTCATCAAAAACATCGTCAATGCGAATTTGGTTTCGTCGGCAAAATCGAAACGCCAGTTGACGATGCTCGACGACCGAGATGGCCGGATCGAAGAAAAAGATGTGAAGATCGACACTCTTGACGCTGAAACAAAGCAGCAAGAGAAGACGATCGAATCGAACAAGCGCCGCATCGCCTCGATTCGGGAAAGTCTTGCCGAGCGCGAGCGCTCTTTGAAAAACGTAAAAAATCTTTCGGCAAAACAGCGCAAAGAACTTCAAGCGAAGCTTCAGGCTGAACGCCAAGAGGCCACCAGCAAAATCGCCGATCTTGAATCTCAGAATAAAGATGCAAGTCAGCAGCTGGAACAAACTCAAGTTGAACTTGATAAGAAATCGCGACTCGCAAGTCGACTTTCAACAGATTTGAAAAAATCGAAAGAGGACTTCCAATCGCAAATGCAGCAGGCGCGCGCCGAGCATGAGGCGACCGTTGCAAAAGAACGTGAAGAGTATCAACAGCAGATTGGTGCCGCACGGGCGACAGCGGCGCAAAAAGCAGCAGCGGCTCGCGAACTTAAAGAAAAGATGGCGGCGTCGGAGCGCGAGATGAATCAAAAAATTGCTCAGCTTGAAGGCGAGCAAAAAGCGACATCGAGCAAGCTTGGCGAAGCGGAAGCTCAGCTCGCGGCGAAATCTCGTGAGGCCGAGCGCCTTATGGGTGACCTCCAGAAAACGTCAGGTGAGTACGAGCGTCGTCTGGCTGGCGTAAAGGGTGAGTACGAAGCCGCGGTGGCGCGTGAGCGTGGTAAACTTGAAGGTCAGCTGCGTGCAGCGAAAATGACAGCAGCTCAAAAGGCTGCGGCTGAAGAAGGTCTTCGTGGACGGTTGGCCGCCGCAGAGAAAGAAATGCAAGACAAGGTCGCAGCTCTTAGCGGTAATCTTGAAGGCACGAAACGAAAGCTCGCAAGTGTTGAACGTCAGTATGGCGATTCCATCGGCGCACTCCAAAAAACAAATCAAACTTTGCAGCGGGACCTGAACGCGAGTGTTAACAAGCTTGGGGCTCAACGTCGACTGGCAGCTCAGATCAAGGCCAATCTTCGAGCGGCCGGTATTGATGCCGATGTCGACGCGAAGACTGGCGACCTCACGATCAGCTTCGGCGATGAGTATTTTGATACGGGTTCAGCGACTCTAAAGCCTGGGATGATCAACGTTGTTCGTAAAACAATGCCGGTTTACGCGCGAACTCTATTTGAAAACGCCGAGATCGCACGAAAGCTCGACACGGTTGAAATCGTCGGCTTCGCGTCTCCGACATTCCAAGGCCGAGTTGTTGATCCGCAGTCGATGGCAGCTCGTGACCGTGCCGCGGTCAATTATAATATGGATTTGAGCTACCGACGTGCTCGTTCGATTTTCGACTTTGCGTTTGATCCCAAGAAAATCATTTTCGAAAAACAAAAAGATCTTCTCCCTCTTGTGAAAGTTTCGGGTCGAAGTTATTTGACGGCCGATCGAAACCCCGCGGTTTCTGGCGGCGCCGAAGCTGATTATTGTGCGAATAATAACTGTCAAAAACACCAAATCGTCGTGATTCGATTCACGCTGAAGGAATAGGGTCGTCATGGAGATGCAACAAGATGCAGTCAGCGAACTGCTGATGGCGAATATCTTCAACACCGCATCGAGCTACATTGTTCCCATTATGGGCGTGTTGTTTGTCGTCGCGGTGTTGATGCGAGTTTCTCTTTTTTGGGTGATTCGTGCTGAACTTCGATTTGCTCGCGAATTTGCTGTTCGCTTGCACTTCTACCTTCGTGCGGTCGCTCACGGTGAAGCGCCACGAGTCGGGTCGTTTTCGCGACTCATTCGAGCTCTTCTAGAGAAGACGTATCTCGAGTGTTTCGAGATCAACGATCGCTATAAGCTAAGAAGCCTCGACAAAGTCGAATCGTTGGCGGATCGGTTGTTCATGCTTCACGCAGCTCTTCAACGCTGTGTTGAGGAACTCGTTGTCCAACTTGGATACTTAAAGAAGAGTGTCGAGCGCTCGGGTCGAAACGATTTCCAAGACATCGTTCGATCGACGTTTGATACGAACCCGTACTTCTCGCGTGTTTTCGGTATTCTCCCGATCTCGACGATCAACGAGTTGCTCGCGACACTTCCGGGTCTCTTTCTGGTTCTTGGTATCTTCGGTACCTTCATGGGTATTGCGGCGGGTCTTCCTGAACTTGGAAACATGGATCTTTCGAATATCGAAAATACGAAACAGGTCATGGACGGATTCTTGGTCCATATCTCTTCGGCGATGATCAAGTCGATCGTGGGCATCGGTCTTTCAGCTTTGATGGGTGTTCTGAACACTCTTCTGTCGGTTGAAACGACACACTATACAGCGATTACGCGTTTGTCGGATTCTCTCGCTCTTGCATGGCAGGAAACTGATGTTAACGAGCGCGTTGCTCCAAGCAGCCACTCGGTTCCAGTTCCCGGTGCACCTCCCGCAGGCGATCGCAAGACCGCCTAGGTATCGCACAACGGATCAGTTTCGAAAGACGGCTCACGAAAGTGGGCCGTTTTCATTTGCGCGAGCATCGATTCAAATCCGGAACACAATGATCCAAATCCTGAGCTCTTGTTGGTGACGGTCGAATCGCGCGACGTTACGACGGTGTGGTAGCGACAATGGTTTCACCACGGAGAAGTTGAATGAAAAGTATCATGATGACAGCGCTTATATTCATAGGACTGCTGGAAATCTCTTTAGCAGTTGCAGCGGATTCGACGTCAAATCCTTATCAGGTTAATTTTGTCCCAGGGATTGCCTACTCAACTTATGATGGCGTGGGATTGGGCGGATTGATCGGTGTCGGTGTGCCACTTTCAAAACGCTGGTACTTCACGAGCGAAGTGGGTGGCTCTGTCTTTACGAGAAGTGGCAAAACGGAAAGCTATTGGGCCGGCGGATTTGAGTACAGTTTTTCAGACGATCTTTCGAACACGGGATTCGTTTCTTTTGGCGCCGACGCAGAGTACGGATTCAAATCTGAGGCAGTCTTTGACCGTGGTTTTGTGGGTGGGGGCTATCGCTGGAAAATGTCAGACGAGCATTCTCTCAGCTGGAGCCCCACTCTTCGCGTCGCCGTTGGTGATAGCAAGGGAAGCAAAAGATGGTCCGGCTATATAATGCCGGTGCGATTCACGTACCTGTTTTAAGCCGCAGTACCTGCGGCGCTGTGAAGCTTACTCTTCTTCTTCCTCTTCGTCGTCCTCATCATCATCGATATCGTCCTCGCCGGAATCGACGTCGGTGAGGTCGTCCAAATCGTCGGCGTTTTTCGCTTCGACGCGGAAAAGCCAACCATCACCATAATTGTCTTCGAAAATTAACTGTGGATTTTCAACAACGGCCGCATTGATCTCGACGAC
Organism: Bdellovibrionales bacterium Ga0074137; assembly: GCA_001464715.1. Lineage (GTDB taxonomy): Bacteria > Bdellovibrionota > Bdellovibrionia > Bdellovibrionales > JAMPXM01. The sequence continues at coordinate 41,398 of LNDT01000036.1, forward strand.
TTTGCCATCGACGGGACTATATAGATTGAGCGGACCGGACTCGGTTTCGATCTCTCCACAGACTTCGTCGGCACCGATGTCGTCGCCTTCGGACGGAAGATTGACCGCTGAAATTTCAGCGAGTTCCTCAAGGCCCTCGTCACTGATTCCAATGGTGACAGATCCGTCTTCCACCTGCAGCCACTCGTAAACCATAAATGGAATGAATTCGTCGTTCATTGAGTCCCCCGTTTCTCGAGCCCGAGCATATCGACACCCAGCGTGCCCGAGAAGAAGAATTTTAAAAGTTCTTTGATTCATGATGTCGCCAGATTTAGGCTGAAAGACGAGGCGCAAGCATGATTTTCGAAAAACTGCCGTTTCAGTTTGACGTTGAAAAACTTCGCTCACATCTCCGTGAGGCCGTGTTTCCGCATCCCCCTCACATGGTGGGAAATTTTTTTGGCGGCTGGAGCGTCACGTCGTCCAATGGCTCTTACAAAGATGGCTGGGCTTCCGGTGAAAAAGCGATGGATCCGAGCTTCATGCCGGGATCAACTCTCGCGGAAAAATATAGAGCGATCGGAATTTTGAAACCATCAGAGTACCGGCATCCGACCGAAGTCTGTTTTGGTTATCTCAAAGAAGTCATGGATGAGATCGGCGAGGCGGGCTTCAATCCGCTTAGGGCGCGTCTTTCGCTTCTGAAGGCCAAGGGCAGCAGCACGCTTCACCGCGATGCCCCTGATGATCGTTATTCGGTTCGACTGCATTTACCGATCATCACAAATGAACATTGTAAGTTCGTTTGCGAAGACGGTTCCGCTCACATTCCCGCCGACGGCTCTGCTCACCTGGTCCGCGTAAATCGACCTCACCAAGTTTTCAACAACGGCGACACCGACCGCATCCACCTCATCATGGAAGTCTACGACACCAAACACCTATCAACCCACCACCGCTACCCAAAAACCTAAAAAAACCACGCGCCGACAAAACGACGACACGCGCATGGTCCCAACAGCGTCCGAGTCCAAAAAACCGCGGACCTGAAAAACAACCGAATTACTCTGAACAAAATCGTGAGACGACTGATTCTGAAACGGAAAAATCGGAGAAGAGAAGACGCCGTCATCTCCGCACCCGCAGACGCGATTTTCAAAATTTAGAGATCAAAATAAAGCGAGAACTCATAAGGCGTCGGTCGCTGCTGCATCGGAATCACTTCTCGCGTGTACTTGTAATCAATCCAAGTATCGAGGAAATCTTCCGAGAACACATCACCCTTACGCAGGAACCCAGCTCCGTCTTTCAAGTTCTCGAGAGCTTTGTCCAGAGTCGCAGGAACGGACGGCACATTGGCCAATTCCTGAGGGCTCAAGCCGTAAATATCCTTATCAAGCGGATCGCCAGGATTTGTTTTGTTTTGAATACCATCGATGCCAGCCATCAGCAGTGCGGCAAGGCAAAGGTATATATTGGCCGCCGGGTCAGGAGTGCGGAACTCGATACGTTTCGCTTTTGGATTTGTCCCTGAATTCGGAATGCGAATAGCTGCCGAACGGTTTCGGAAGCTGTAGGCCAATCGTGTCGGTGCTTCGAAACCAGGAACGAGACGTTTGTAGGAGTTCGTTGATGGGTTCGTGATCGCGCACATTGCGGGCGCATTCTTTAAGATGCCGCCCATGAAGTGAAGCGCCGTCTGCGAAAGACCAGCGTACTTGTCTCCAGCGAAAAGCGGAACCCCGTCTTTCCATAGAGACATATGGCAATGCATGCCCGAACCGTTATCGCCAAAGATCGGCTTTGGCATGAACGTCGCCGTTTTTCCGTGACGACGAGCCACGTTTTTCACGATGTACTTAAACCACATCATGTTGTCCGCCGTTTCAAGCATGCGGTCGAATTTCCAATTGATTTCGCCTTGAGCCGAGCCGACCTCATGATGTTGACGCTCAACGATCATTCCAACTTTTTCCATCTCAAGGCAGATTTCCGTTCGGATGTCATGCAATGTATCGTGCGGGAGGGTTGGGAAGTAACCCTCTTTCAGTCGTGCTTTGAAGCCGAGATTTTTTCCTTCATCGCGACCGCTGTTCCAATGAGCTTCGTCCGAATCGATCGAATAGAAAGCGCCATTTTGATTTTGCTCAAAGCGGATGTCATCGAAGATAAAGAACTCGGCCTCGGGGCCGAAGTAAGCGGTATCTGCAATACCTAGCGACTTCAGGTACGAGATTGCTTTCTTCGCAATTTGACGAGGATCGCGATTGTACGGCTCGCCCGTTTCAGGGACGTGAACGTCGCAGATAAGCGACATCGTCGGAACTTCCATGAAGGGGTCCATGCGCGCGGTGGTCGGATCCGGCTTTATCATCATGTCGGACTCTTGAATGCTTCTCCAGCCGCGGATCGAACTTCCATCAAAGAACAGTCCATTTTCAAAAACGTCTGGTTCAAGTTGATGAAGCGGAATCGTGAAGTGTTGCCACATTCCTGGAAGATCGATGAACTTCAAGTCCACCATTTTCACGCCATTTTTTTTTGCGAACTCAATCACTGAAGCCGGTGTCATAGTCTCTCCTGGGTGACACGGTTTTTAGTTCTAAAAGTCGTCGGCACTAAAGCGCCTCTTCGTCTTTTTCGCCGGTACGCACGCGAAGCACACTCTCGACGTTGAAGACGAAAATTTTTCCGTCACCGATTTTTCCCGTGCGTGCGGCCTTGGCAATCGCTTCCACAGCGGCTTCGCACAGATCATCGTTGACCACAATTTCAAGTTTCGTTTTTGGAAGAAAATCGACAACGTACTCCGCGCCCTTATAAATTTCGGCGCGACCTTTTTGACGTCCAAAACCCCGTATCTCAGAAACTGAAACGCCTTCAACGCCAATCTCTGAGAGAGCTTCGACAACATCGTCCAGTTTGAATGGTTTGATGATGGCTTCAATTTTCTTCATATTTTTTCAGTATGTACTTGGGATTTCAACTTAGGAGCGCAAAGGAAGCGAGTCAAAAGAAAGACGGTTCTGTCCGCATTGGGTCGACATTTAGAGTTTCGACTCCGAAGGGTCGGCTTTGCCGTTCGGCGCAAGTAGCGGTAGCACCTTCTCGCGGAAGGCCTGCTTTGAGAAACGGTAGATCTGGGAATCGTAGTAGTAGTGGGTCAGTGTGAGTGCAATCGAACTCGCTCCGAGAAAGGCTATCAATTTGGGATCCGACGAAATAGTCCAAGAATCAAAAGGGTTTGCCTCCGTGCGGATAACGATTTGGTGAATGTAGAGAACCACTCTCGCAGCGACCAGACCCAGAAATATCGACGCGGCCACCACGACCGTATTTCGTCGGCGCGCGTTTCTTTCGATTGTGGCGGTTACAGCCAAATACTCCAAGCCGTGATTCAGACGCTGAAGCGCGATGAAAGTTGGATTAAAATAAGTCGGTAGAAACTCCCAAACGCGGCGCAGATTGAAGACCCATTTGTTGGATTCGCGCCAAAGCGGGCGAAGAAAACAGGTTGCGACCACCCCAAGAACTCCGACAGCCAACAACGTGCGCCCTGCGAGGCCGATCCATGCCCAGTGGGGACCCGGGCCATAAATTTGGTCGCCCACCCAAAGGCATCGAAGGCCCATTCCGGCCAGAGCAAGGCGGTGGAAAACCACTTCCCATCGAGCCGCCTTGGACATTCGCGTCCGATCGCCCTCCGAAAGGCTTCGCTGAATCGTGAGTTGGTGATCGTAGAGCCGACTCAGTCCGTACTGTTGTGACATTGCGTGTTGAATGGGGAGAAACTGCAACCCAACGATGACTGAAAAATAAAACAGGGGCCCCTCGATGAGCTTGTAATAATACAAAGTGTAGGCGCCGAGGCTTGCAAGAAAAATAGCGCCTCCTATGAAGTGAAGCCGCCAGCTTTTTCCGTAGTTCTCGCGGATGGCGTCCCGAACCTCGTCGGATCGCCAAATGATATAAAAAGAAAAAACATTGTGGACGACGTTCAAAAATATCAGATCCGCGACCAGCCTGAGTTTCCAAGGGTCGTTTAGCCAGCCGGTGTCCCATCCGACAAAAGCGAACGGGAGTAGCCCCACGATGAGAACAACACGTTCCCATTTCGGCGAGAAAATCTGAATTCTTTGTCCCTTGGCGGTTCCCATCATCTGACAATCTATGAGAGAAGATCGCTGTTTTGAAACCCTAACTTTTCGAGTGTTATGCGAAGTTTGAACGCAAACCCCAACCCGAAGCTCAAAGCGACTCCTGCGGAGCCGTTTCTGCCCGAGCGCCGCCGCCTTCAGGACCCGCTGTGTCGTGTCGCTTTGGTCGAGCCTTGTATCCCGGCCAATACGGGTAACATTGCCCGAACTTGCGTAGGCACTGGCTCGGAGCTGCATTTGATCGAGCCGCTCGGATTCGAGCTCAGTGAAGGGCGCTTAAAAAGAGCCGGTCTCGACTATTGGAATCATCTGGCGCTCGATATTCACAAGAGTTTCGATGTCTGGGCCGCTTGTTTGCGGTCCGAGTTTGACCTGGGCCGAGTCTTTTTCTTCGAAACTTGGGGCACGACGTCGCTGCACGATGCTTCGTTTCAGCGCGGCGACTGGTTGGTTTTCGGAAAAGAAACCACAGGCCTTGAACGCGACCAGGTCGAGAGTCTTATCCAAAGTCCTGAGCAAGTTTTGTGTCTACCGATGCCCGGCGAAGTTCGCAGTTTGAACCTTTCCAATGCTGCCGCTGTGAGCGTGTTTGAGCTGATGCGCCAAGTTTCTGCAAAAAAGTGATTCTGGGCGTGCGCCGGGACGTATGAAGGGGCTATTCTACCTGCATGATTAACGCAGTTTTGACGAAAATTTTTGGCACGGCACACGCGCGCGAAATGAAGCGCCTTGGGCCCGTAATTAATCAGATCAATTCGCTGGAGCCGCGCTACAAAGCGATGACCGACGCGGAATTAAAAAATCAGACGGCTCTTTTCCGTGAGCGCCTCTCTCAAGGTGCGAAATTGGACGATCTTTTGCCTGAAGCTTTTGCGGTTTGTCGTGAAGCCAGCGCGCGCGTTCTTGGAATGAGACATTACGACGTGCAGTTGATTGGTGGAATGATTCTCCACCGTGGGTCGATCGCGGAGATGCGTACGGGTGAAGGTAAAACTTTGGTCGCGACATTGCCGGCGTACTTGAACGCACTCGACGGTAAAGGCGTCCACATCGTGACAGTGAACGACTACCTCGCGCGTCGTGATGCCGAATGGATGGGCCGACTTTACGGATGGCTCGGGCTTACGACTGACGTCATCGCCCATGGCCAAAACGACGCGCAAAAAAAAGCAGCGTATGCGGCCGATATTTCTTATTGCACGAACAATGAGCTTGGTTTCGATTACCTTCGCGACAATATGAAATTCGAACTCAGCGATTATGCTCAGCGTCCGCTGAATTTTGCGATTGTGGACGAGTGCGACTCGATCTTGATCGACGAAGCGCGAACGCCGCTCATTATTTCGGGTCCTGCTGAGGATTCGACGGACAAGTATTATCAGATCAATGCGATTATTCCGCATTTGAAAAAAGACGATCACTTCACGATGGAAGAAAAGTCGCGAACTGTGGCGTTGACAGAAGATGGCAACCACAAGGTCGAAGAGCTTCTGAAGCTCGACAATCTTTATGATCCGCAGAATATCGAGCTTATTCATCACGTTTATCAGGGGCTCAAGGCGCACCACCTCTACAGCCGCGATGTCGACTACATGGTGAAGGACGACGAAATTATTATCGTCGACGAATTCACGGGGCGTTTGATGGAGGGTCGGCGGTGGAGCGATGGACTTCACCAAGCAGTTGAAGCCAAAGAAAACGTGCCTGTTAAAAACGAAAATCAGACACTTGCGACGATCACCTTCCAAAACTACTTCCGCATGTACAAGAAGCTCGCGGGAATGACGGGAACGGCTGAAACCGAAGCCGTCGAGATGAAGAAGATTTATAACCTCGATGTTTCTGTGATTCCAACCAACAAGCCGATTCGCCGGGACGACCGCGAGGACGTGGTCTTTAAAAATGCTAACGGCAAATACATGTCCATTGTCCGCGACATCGCCGAGCGAGCGAAAAAAGGTCAGCCAGTCCTTGTCGGTACAGTCACAATTGAAAAATCAGAATTGATTTCGAAGTACCTTCAGAAATCGGGCGTTGCGCACAAAGTTTTAAACGCTAAACACCACGAACACGAGGCCGAGATTGTTGCGCAGGCGGGCCGAAAGGGCGCCGTCACGATTGCGACGAACATGGCCGGTCGGGGAACGGATATTGTTCTCGGTGGCAACGCAGAGTTTTTGGCGAAGCAACTTGTCGATGACGTTGAATCGCCCGAGTACAAAGCCGCTGTCGAAAAGTTTAAAGTTCAGACCGAAAAAGAAAAACAAGAAGTGGTTGCCGCTGGTGGGCTTTACATTATCGGAACTGAGCGCCACGAATCGCGACGTATCGATAACCAGCTGCGAGGTCGTGCGGGTCGGCAGGGCGATCCAGGTGAGTCCCAGTTTTACTTGGGCCTCGATGACGATCTCATGCGCAAGTTTAACGGCGAGCGCGTCAGCAAAATCATGGAAATGATGAAAGTTCCCGATGACGAGCCGATCACGGCACGCATGGTATCGCGGTCGATAGAAGGGGCGCAGCGAAAGGTTGAGGGTCACAACTTCGATATTCGTAAGCATTTGATCGATTACGACGATGTTATGAACAAGCAGCGGACAGCCATTTACAATCTTCGCCGCGAAGTTTTGCAGGGTGAAAAGCTGGATGAAATCGTTCGCGAGATGTTGGGTGATCAAGTGTCGTCGCTGCTCGATTTACACGTCGGCGAAAAAGCGAATCGCGACTCTTGGAATTTGGATGCTTTGAAAGTCGCGATGGTTCAGCAGTTCGGTCTTGAGATCGAATTTGAGGAGGGGCCTCAGCTGACCGTAGAAACCATCGTTGAAAAAGTGAAGACTTCGATTTTGGCGGGGCTTGAGTTTCAGAAAACACACCTCGGTCCGTTTTATCTTCAGGTGTGCAAGATGATTTTGCTTCAGACCATCGATCAAAGATGGAAAGAGCATCTTCAGCGTATGGATCAGATGCGCGAGTGGATCGGACTTCGTGGCTATGCTCAAAAAGATCCGTTGGTAGAGTACAAAAAGGAAGCGTTCACGATGTTCGAAGAGATGAACGGTTTTGTTCGGGGTGAAACTCTCGAAAAGCTCTTCAAAATTCAGCTTGTGATGAATCAAGATTCGCCGGGCGGTGATATCGGGGCTCCACCAGACATGGCGCAAGAACTCAACGGAGGATCCACGCACCAGGTGAGCACGGCCGCCAGCGAGGCGCGCCGTCGTGAGACCGAACAGCAGCTGGAAGCAATGAAGCCGAAAAAAACCCGTCTCACGTTCGGCCCTCCGACGGACGATCCGGCCCCTAGCAATGGATCCGGAATGTCGCGAGCCGCACGACGGGCTATGGAGCGCGATAAGCGTCGACGCTAAACGCAAGCCAGAAACGCCAGAAGAGAAGATCGAGGATTCGTTGACGCCAAAATGTCCGAAATGTTCAGCCGAGCTGCGCGACGACTATGGAATGGTGACGTGTCCTAAGTGCGCCGCCATTGTTTTTGTCGATATGGAAGGCCTTGCCCACGTTGCGTCCGACGCGCCTGTGGTTGAGGAGACTCCTCCCGTTTCGCCCGCACCTTACGAGGAAATGGCTTCAGACATTGCTTCAGGGATGGATTTTCCGCCGTTGGCTTTTCCGGATACAACGCCAGAGACCGCAAAAGAATCTTCGCCAGAGCCTTTGACAGAAACAGCGCCGGAGTTGCCAACGGACTCTGAACCCTTTGTCGAAGAGCCGTCGAATGTCGGCGATATGGACGCCTTTCTTGGCTATGGCGGGCCAGAGTCCGGGGACCCGAAATCGGTACCACCGTCTCAAACTGATCCGAATGATCCGCTTGGACTGTCGGCCTACGCCAACAGCGAAATGAGCAGCGCCCTTGGCGGGCCTTTGGTCGTGTCTCTGATTATTTCCGGAATCGACGCAAAAGATCTTCGCGACGAAATCCGACAAGCACTACAGGACTCGCGCTTTGGCTGGGATGCCGGGGTACTGATGTCGAAGATGAACGGCGGGGTTTTGCGCATCGAGCGGATCTCACCGGTGAAAGCGACAGTCATTATCAACCGGATTAAGAACCTGTCGGTGCGAATTCGTTGGGAGCAGAATGCAATCACAGAAATCGATCCTGTCGAGAAAGATCCTTAGCGTTCTTTTCGTTCTGGTGACTTTCGTGGTCGGCCCCTCTGAAGCACAACAGCTCACGGCCGGCGGCCCCACCTGCCGGTGGAGCGAGCACGAGTCTCGACTCACATCTTTTATGGCTCGAATTCGAAGCTTCGAAAAAGAAATCGCAGACATGATCGAATCCAAGAAAAAAATCGAGAACGCAGAGAAGTTGAAGATTCTCACGCAGCAGATTTCGTTTAAGCACTCGGACCTCGCGAAGGCGGTGAAGGACTATGAGGATGAGCGGCGACATATGCGCTTTCAACATCCAGATCGCGACCTCGAGGATGAGCGTAAGTACACCTCTCAAAAACTAAAATCTTTAGACGAAATCGAATTCGCTTTTGGTCTTGATGGCCGATTGGACCGAATTCGCCGTCAGGTGGAAGTTGTCTTTCCTGTGGCTCCGGCGGCCGACGCCGAAGGTGTGCGTGGCCCTGCTGGGATCACCAACGAAAAAGACGACGACGTTCCTCGCGGAATAAAACTAGTAAAATAGAAATCGATGCTGAAGCGATAATGATCGCAGCCATCAGCGAACGGCGTCGCCATCGTCTGGGGTGTGTTCGGGACTGTCGACGGGTTCAAATTTTTGAATTTGCAGACCTGTCGTTTCGCTCACTGCATTCTCTGTGTCGCGAATATCTGCTGTACGGTTGATCGAGTCGTTAATTTTGTCTTGGGTTTCTGCAGAAATTGCGGGTTTTATTGGCGGACCAATGTAGGTGGAAAGTCCATTTTCAAAATGGACTTCGCGGATGAGGTCGCCGGCGGGGTGTCCATAAAGCGTATACTCCCATCGGTCGCGACCCTGCCAGCGCTGCGTTCGAATGGGGCCACCGATGACATCCAACACTTCGCTTTTCGACATTCCGCCACGAATTTTTTCGAACTCTTTGTAGCGATGAGTTTGACACCCAGAGAGTGCAGAAATCAAAAGTGTCGCGGCAAAAAGAGGAGTCAAAGCCTTCCACATAGCTCTAGGTTAATCAGAATTTTCAACTTCTTCACCGCGACAAAGGACTAGGACAAGCCGGATCTCGTATCGACGCTCTGACGCAGATGTCGCTTGAGAATTTTTCCTGAATCACCCTTGGGAAGCGCCGGTAAAAAATGAACTATTTTGGGAATTTTGAATTTGGCCAGTTTGTCGCTGCAAAAGGCAATGATCTGTTCAGCGGTGGCCACTTCTTTTTCCGTCAGTGCAATGTACGCGCATCCGACTTCACCCCACTTCGCATCTGGAATTCCTATCACCGCGACCTCTCGAACGGCGGGGTGTTGGCTCAAGACGGTTTCAACTTCGACGGGGTACACATTTTCGCCGCCCGAGATGTACATGTCCTTTTTTCGCCCAGCCACGTAGAAATAGCCGTCGGAATCTGTTCGAACCAAATCTCCCGTATAAAACCAGCCATCCACGATAGCGGCAGCTGTCGCGCTTGGGTTATTCCAGTAGCCTGGCGTGCAAACGGGACCTTTGAGGATCAATTCGCCAATCTGACCGGGCGAGACATCTTTCCGGGACTCATCGACAATGCGGGCCTCGACGTAAAAATTGGGAGATCCAATCGAGCCGATCTTTCTGACAGCGTCACTTTCATCTAAAGAGAAAACATTAGGACCAAATTCTGTGAGGCCAAATCCCTGCCTGATGGGAATGCCCTTTTCCTGCCAACGTCGAATAAGTTCTATAGGCATCGGCTCACCGCCGACAATGGCATAGCGAACCCGTCGGAGATCACAGCTTTGAAAGGCGGGTGAGCGCGACATCATCTCCATCGTTGTTGGAACGCCGAACATGATCGTGACCTTTTCTGATTCACAAAGAGAAAGTACCCGTTCAGCATCAAATTTTTTGGTGAGCACGACAGTGGCGCCTCGGTGCATGAAGGGCGTCAACAGAACGTTCCATCCCCCTGTGTGAAAGAAGGGAAGGAAACTGACGAAAACGTCGGTCTCACTGAGATTGAGACGAAGGGTTGTGTTGATGGAGTTCCAGTGAAGCATTCGGGGTGTGATCATGGCCCCTTTGGGCGCGCCCGTCGTTCCCGAAGTGTAAAGAATCATGCACGGGTGATCCGGTTGATCCGATTTCAAATTCGCGGGCACATAGGACGACCGCGATTTGCGAACCGAAATAATCATCTCGTCGATCATTTTTTGAAGGTCTTCGAACAAGAAGTTTTGTGACTTAAATTTGCAGGTTTCTATCGTCGGGATGAATGCAGCCTGCGCGATAAGTAACCCAGGATCGCTGTCGTTAAGAATGTGATCGAGCTCTCGACCGGTCAGACGGAAATTGATGGGGACAAGAACGGTTCCGAGGCGCAGGCTCGCAAAAAAAAGAACAACCGATTCAAGTTCATTGGTCGCGAGAAGTCCTATTCGATCGCCGCGCTTGAGTTGAAACGTCGACTCAAGCTTTTGGCTAAGAAGTCCGCTCAGTTGATAGAGATCGAAGTAGGAAAGGCATCGACCCGAATCGCCATCTTTGACAGCGACTTTCGCTGGCGCCAATCGCGCCCACTCTCTCAGCCAATCGAAATGCCCCAACTCATTATGTGTCATAACCCCATCGCAGAGCCATGGCGGCCATCGACATTCCGCCGCCCGAACCCAATATCATGACCAGGTCGCCCTTTTTCAGTTTACGAGCAAGAGCCGCATCAGCCAAAGCCATCGGAAGACATGCGCTTCCGGTGTACCCAAAACGATCCATGATATTGTGAGCTTTATCGATAGGAGCATTCAGTCGAAGCATCGTTTCACGGATCGAACCGATGTTAATCTGCGTGAAGAAAAAGTGATCGACCTTCGATATTGAGCATCCGATGCGATCCAAAACTGCATTCGTTAATTCGGGCCATACGACACTGTTGGTTTCAGGCGGAATTCTTTTCGTGAACTGCAGCATATGTTGGCGCCGCTTCAAGGTTTCGTCGCTGATCGGAAACTTCGTTCCGCCGCCATAAACTCCCATGTAGTCATGGTACTGGCCGTCGGTCGCCAGCTGGGATGCAAGAATTCCCAAGGGTTCCCCATGGGCTGAAACTTCCGTGGTTCGCTCAATAACAGCGGCGCCTGCACCGTCCGCAAAAACGGAGGTCACTTTGTGATCGTCCCAATCAAAATACTTCGACATTCCGTAAGCACCGACGACGAGGATATTGTTGTAGCGTTCGTCGGCGACCAGATACTTCGCAGCCACGTCGGTTGCTGTGACAAAGCCTGCGCACGCTGAATTGAGATCAAAAGTTCCAGCGCGTGAAGCTTGTAGTTTGTACTGAACAACTGCGGCCGTTGATGGCGAAATGTAATCAGGCGTGTCGGTCGCAACGATAATGAGGTCGAGGTCTTTGGCTGTGACGCCGGCTTTGGCCATGGCCTCTTTTGCGGCTGGAATCACAAGATCTGAAGTGGCTTGATCTTCAGACATGAAGTGACGTTGAAGAATGTTTCTTTGCTCACGAAGAAACGTGCTCATGTCGCGATCATACTTTTTGTCGAAGAATTCATTCTGAACAACGCGCTCGGGAGCAAACAGGCCAAGTCCAGAAATCACCGCTCGAGGTTTTGCCGATTCAGTATTTTTCATACTACTGGAAAAGGAACTCGTTCACTTTTGCGACAAAGAGCGCCGGATTCTCAACGTTGGCCGAGTGCCCTTGATCTTTCAAAATGTCGAGGCTCGCGTTCGGTAAACCTGCAGCCAAGATCTGAGAGCTTTCAACTGGAATAATTGGATCGTGTTGACCGTGAAGGACAAGAACCGGGTGACGGATTTTCCCAAGGTCTTTTGAGATATCTGTGATGTGCAGCATTTTAGGAACGCCATGCCAGTTTATCTTAGCGGCACCGAATGTATCGTCGACGATGCGCTGAAAGAGAGGGCTCTTCATATCATTTCCGTGGATTGTTCCGTTCATAACGGCCTCAGTGACGGCCCGGTCTTCACTCATCTGTGTGAAGGCAGCATACATTTCAGGTCCAAACTGAACTCCGGTTGCGCCGACGGGATCCAGCAAAACCGCGCGCTCAAATAAGTTGGGAGCTTTTAGCATTGCAAACAGTGCAATGAGACCTCCGGTCGAGTGTCCGACCAGACATGCTTTTTTGATTCCCAGTTTATCGCAAAGTTGAATGTAATCCTCGGCGAGAGCTGCGGGGTGCAGCTCTTCTTCGGACTTTGGAGGATCCGATTTTCCATAGCCGCGCCACTCGGCCGCAATGAAGCGTCCCTCGAGACCAGGCTTCGCGCTCTTTTTCCAAATTTCGAGAGACGGTTCCCACCAAGTGTTCGACGCCAAATTTCCGTGAAGGAAAATGGTGTCCATCGGAAGAACCGAGTTCGTTACATCGACGTTCATGCCGTAGTTAAACAAATCGACTCGTGCCACGGTGGACTCCTTACTTTGTGGGGGCGTTACTTCCGCCCGAATTACTGCTGCGGTATTTCGATCCGAGTTGTTCCGCCATCGACGCCGCCCGACCAAACGCCGCCAACCCATGTTCCGCCGTTTTGAATTCGCGGATCTTTGTTGATGATAAGTTTGATCCACTCGGCAGAAAACCCCGGCATCGCTTCTGGAATTTTGTGTTCAGTGTGCTGTAGGTAGAGACGGCTTGCTTTTGCAGCGGCAGGAACTCGATTCCAAAAAACATCGAGAACATCTTGAGGAATGTACTGATCTTTGGCAGCGACGACGAGATGAACTTTTCCCGCGGGGAGTTTGTCGACGACATCTTCGGCGCGGAATTTACGCACGCCTTGAATCATGCGAAAAATAGCCTCGAGTTTATAAGGATGCTCCAAAACGATGGGCTCTGTCAGCGCGTAGGTCGAGTAAACGGTTTGCTTCAAGAAAAAGTCAAAGAGCTGATCGTTGGTCGCCGGGTTTAAAGGAAACATCGCTCGGGTCGCTGCGATCTGAAGAAGAATCTGATCATCTTGCGCTTTGAGCGACTGAGTGTACGGAGCCATCAGCACAAGCGATTCAACTTTCCCCGGGTACATTGCGGAAAACAGCGTTCCAAGAGCTCCGCCATAAGAAAGCGTCACGATGTGGACGGGAGTTCGAAGACCGAGCTTCGATAAAAGTGAATTCAAATCGCGCGCTTGCTCGGCGATTGGGATTTCGGCTTTTGGAAATCCCTCTTTGATCATCGTCTCGCCCATGCCTCGTGGATCGTAGCGAAGAATGCCAAGACCATCGCCTTTAAGTTTGTCGACGAAGGTATCCCAAATCCCTGTTCGGTAGGTGAGGCCATTGACAAGAACGACGACGGGTTTTCCCGGCTCGGGCTTAAGAAAATCGACCCAGAGCTCGCGGTCGCCGCGGATTTTTACGAATTTTTCGATGCGTTCTTGAGCTTTCGCTGAAGCGACAATGCGGCGAGAGGAGAGCTGCCGCGACGATTCTCGAGCCACCGTCAGATCTCCTGAACGGGGTTGGAAAAGATCACTGCAAGTGGCCGCGTGCCCGGCAGACGACGCACCTAAAAACGAAGTCGCGACCACAAAAGCCCCGACTAAAATACCTAACTTCACGAAAGACCCCTCCCTGAGGCTTCAATGTTCCATTCGTCTCGCCCCTCGAGGTTCGAACTAAGCATTGAAGCGGTAACCCAAACCTAAACGACCAAACCACCGTCGACCGAAATCACGGCACCATTGATGTATGAAGCTTCGCGAGAAGCCAAAAACAAACATGCATTCGCGATTTCGGACGGCGTACCGAACCTACCTGCTGGAACTTTGTCAGAAACCGAATTGCGCGCCTCAAGAGGCATCGCTTCCACCATGGGAGTCATAATGAAACCTGGAGCCACAGCATTGGCTGTGAAGCCTTTTCGCGCGAGCTCTCGGGCCCAAGTCTTGGTCATTCCAATGACGCCCGCTTTCGAGGCAACGTAATTTGTCTGACCAAAGTTTCCGTAGAGCGCGACGACAGATGCGATCGAGATAATTCTTTTAAACTGGGTGTCGGCAAACTTCGGAAGCAGAGCTTTTGTGCAGTAAAAGACACCGTTAAGATTTGTGTCGATCACGGCTTGAAAGTCCTCGACCGACATTTTGCCGAAAGACTTGTCGCGAGTGATGCCGGCGTTGTTGACAAGAATCTCAACCGCAAACGGCAAAGATTGAGCGGCCGCCTCGACCGAGGACCAAGTTGAGACATCGACTTGCTGAAAATAGACGCGCTCGCCGAAGGAGGCGAGCTCGAGCCGAGCCACTTCGATCGACTCGGGTGAGTATTCCCAAACCGCGACTTTGGCACCGGCCTCAAGAAATAGACGGGTAATCTGCAATCCTATGCCGCGCGCTCCACCTGTCACGACGACGTTGGAGTCCTTGAAGTCAAATTTCAGATTTATTTGTGCGCCCATCGGGTTGTTGTCTAAGGTTTGGGTCAAGATTCAGTCAACGCGAAAAGAGCTTTAACTCAGCCCGAGAAAATGCCCAGCGTCATGAGTTTAGGTGCAGCAACCATATGAAATTATTTACATTTAACATGCCGATGTAGAGCAATGACTCTATAAAAGCAGCTGAATTTCAACCGTGTTGCGACTTTTTTAAACACGCCGATGAAGCGAAGAATTCCCGGAATAGTTCACTGAAGTTTTAGAATCGCCTGAACATTTCTTTGCGAACGATTCATCTTCGTCTTCGCCGTTGCGTGAAAACAGTGAGAGAATTTGATTCGACTTGCCTCAGTGAAACCGAAGTGAGAACTAATGACTCGTTCACAAACTCGGGACAAAGGATCACACTGCGGTCACAGCAGGTCGTTTTCTTTATTTCTTATTCGGTTTTCAGTGAGGAATCGATGGCAACTCAAGATTCTAAATCCGGTTCGACTTCAGGTACCAATTCGGGCTCGACAAAATCAATTCCAGGCGCGGACGAGCGCGAGGAAAGCTATTCTGGTGTGAACAAAGCCGGAATGGTCACTTTTATCGCGTCGATGGCCGTGACCTTCGTATCATTTTTCTACGTGAGTTTCTTCAGCGGAGGCATCGACTTGAAAGAAGTGAAGCCGGCGGATGCACCGGTCGAGCAGGTCGTAGCCGAAGCTCCCGTTGATGTCTCCGGAGTGACCGAGCCTTGGTTGGCCAATGCCGACATGGTGAAACATGGTGCAGCTATCTACAAAACAAACTGTGCGATGTGCCATGGCGCTGGCGGCGCGGGCGATGGTGTTGCCGGAGCGAATCTCAATCCGAAGCCTCGAAATTTGATCGAAGGCGGCTGGAAGCAAGGTGGCGGTGAGCTTGCGCTATTCAAAACTCTGCAGACAGGAATCCCCGGGGGCTCCATGCAAGGTTATAAAGATGCACTTCCGGCCAAAGACCGATGGGCTCTCGTCCAATTCATCCACTCAATCACGAAGACCCCAGAAAAAGACTCGGAAGCCGAACTGAAAGCAAAAGCGCCGACACTTCAGTAGGAAACAGGAAGAGCTCATGGACCTCGAATCGTCGAAATGTGAAATGCGTAAAGGCTTCATGGCTTCGATCTTAATGATCGCGGCGACGTTGTCGATGGCGCCATTGGCTCACGCTCGCGAATTCGGAAAGGCCGCTCCAGGTCATAGCAATGAAACTCCAACCGAACTTGGTGATGTGACGATCGAACCGAAGTTAGGCGACAAGGTCGATCTCGATGCGAAGTTTCTTGATCACAGCGGCCGCGAGGTTTCGCTTCGAGACTATGCGAAAGACGGGAAGCCAATCCTCTTGAGTCTCGCGTATTATTCTTGCCCCAGCCTCTGCAATTTTCACTTAAACGGTCTGAACGATGCCTTCAAACAAATGAAGCAACCTCTCGGTGAAGAGTTCAATTTGGTTGTTGTCAGTTTTGATCCGAAAGAAAAACCGGCACTTGCGGCGGCCAAGAGGGAGAGCTACCTCAAAGAATACGGCCGTCCCGAGGGCTCCGAAGGCTGGCATTTTTTGACGGGCTCGGCTGAATCGAGCGCGGCACTGGCCAAGGCGGTCGGCTTTGGATTTCGCTGGGATGAAGCGCAAAAGCAGTACGCCCATGCATCGGCGGCTTTTGCGATCGCACCCGATGGCACGATCACACGGTACTTATTTGGTATTGTCTTTGATCCGAAGACCGTTCGGCTTTCGATGCTCGAGGCATCCAAAGGCAAAATCGGAACCGTGATTGATAAATTAATACTCTATTGCTTCCACTATGATCCGAAAGAGAACAAATACACGCTGGCCGCATTCAACGTGATGCGAGCGGGTGGCATCTTGATCTTGTTGGTCTTGGGCGCGTTCCTTGTTCCGTTTTGGTTTCGTGGTCGTGATCAAGAAGTAAAGTAGACAGCGTGATTGTTCGATTCAAAAGTTTTGAAGGAGATTGTTCGATGAACCTCAACCGCGGCAGATTTTTCGCCGGACCTCGTGTCGCTACTTTAGCCGCATTTATGTCGACCATCATTGCGTCGATGTTTTCGGTCGTGGCTGGCGCAAGCACGTTCATGCCACCATCGGCCACCGCGCTTGCGGCCGAAGTCGACCACATCTACGCCTTTTTGCTGATCGCAAGTTTGATTTCGTTCATTCTTTTGATCGGTGGGATGTTCTGGTTCGTTTACAAATACCAGCGACGCTCGGCGAACGATAAGACCGCTTACATCACTCATGACCATACTCTCGAGTTTGTTTGGTCGTTTGTTCCGTTCGTCATTTTCATGTTCGTGTTTTTCTGGGGTTGGAAAGTCTATCATGACATGAGAACCGTTCCTGCGGATGCGCTTGAGGTTCAGGTCATGGCTAAGAAGTGGGACTGGCGCTTCACTTATAAGAGCGGCAAAGAAGTGACGTCGGGACTTGATGACAACGGCCAGAAAATTCCGGCGACTCTTGTTGTCCCATCGGGACGTCCCGTGAAGCTTGTTATGGCTTCAGAAAAAATCAATGCGGCATCGACGGATCCAAGAGATCGCCCGGTACTTCACTCATTTTTCATCCCGTCGGCGCGAGTGAAACAAGACGTCGTTCCGGGCCGCTACACGATGCTGTGGTTTAATTTCGATCAACCCGGTGAGTACTGGGTTTTCTGCACAGAGTTCTGCGGTGCCGGACACTCGGCGATGAAAGCAAAAATCAAAGCTGTTCCACAAGCTGACTTTGATCGCTGGCTCGCAGAAGAAGGTGGCGGAGTTTTGACTTTAGCCGAACAGGGTAAAGCTCTTTACGGAGCAAAAGCGTGTGTTGGCTGCCACAGTGCCGATGGAACACGGGTCGTTGGACCTACATTCAAAGGTTCGTGGGGCGCTCAGCATAAGATGGAAGGCGGCGCGACAGTCGCTGTCGACGAAAATTATATTCGTGAATCGATTCTCAACCCGAATGCGAAAATTGTTGCAGGATATCCTGCGGGAGTCATGCCGGCTTATGCTGGTCAGCTCTCGGACGATGAACTGTTGGCACTGATCGAATTCATTAAAACACTGAAGTAAGGAGGTGGGCCCATGGCAAATGTAACAGGCGCTCACACAGCGAATCATTCGGACTCAAATTATCTCAATCACGAAAAAGGCTTGTGGAATTGGCTATCGACGCTCGACCACAAGCGCATCGGATTGCTTTACTTTATCACCGTTGCGATCTTCTTTTTGATCGGCGGAATTTTCGCGCTCTTGATCCGCACCGAGCTTTTCTCGGCGGGCGAGACCATCATGACGGCTGAACAGTACTCAAGAGTGATGACTTATCACGGGGCCGTGATGGTCTTCTTGGTCATCATCCCTGGGATTCCAGCGTTTTTAGGAAACTTCTTTTTGCCAATGCAAATTGGCGCAAAAGATGTCGCCTTCCCACGATTAAATTTGGCGAGCTGGTACTGCCTGATCATTGGTGCGGGTATTGCTCTCGCGTCGTTATTTTTTGGCGGAGCTGACACGGGTTGGACGTTCTACACGCCGTACTCGATCAAACATGCTCCCGCGGTCATCTGCATGGTCTTGGGCGTTTTCGTCGCGGGCTTTTCGTCGATTCTGACGGGTCTGAACTTTATCGTTACGACTCATAAGCTGCGTGCGCCGGGCATGACGATGAATCGAATTCCTCTGTTCGTGTGGGCTCTTTACTCGACGGCCATTATTCAGGTTCTTGCGACACCGGTTCTTGCAATCACTGTTCTTCTGCTGGCGGCAGAGAACGTTTTTGGAATCGGCTTCTTTGACCCGGCCCTGGGTGGCGATCCGGTCTTGTTCCAGCATTTCTTCTGGTTCTATTCGCACCCGGCCGTTTACATCATGATTCTTCCGGCGTTCGGCGTGATTTCCGAACTCATCACGACGTTTTCGAAGAAAACGATTTTTGGTTACACAGCGATTGCTTACTCAAGTGTCGCGATTGCTGCTGTTTCGTTCTTCGTTTGGGGTCACCACATGTTCGTCTCAGGTCAGTCTGAGATCGCTGGCATCGTATTCTCTTTCATCACGATGTTGGTCGGCGTTCCGACGGCGATTAAGCTCTTCAACTGGGTGGCGACTCTTTATAAGGGATCGATCAATCTCTCGGCGCCGATGCTCTATGCCTTGGGATTCATGTTCCTTTTTACCATCGGTGGCGTGACGGGGATCTTCCTAGCAACAATCGCGGTCGACGTTCACTTCCACGATACGTACTTCGTCGTTGCTCACTTTCACTATGTGATGGTGGGGGGAACTTTGATGGCTATCATGGGTGGCATTTACTACTGGTTCCCGAAGATGTTTGGAAAGCTAGTGAATGATAAGTGGGCGCAGGTTTCTTTCTTCTTTATCTTCGTGGGTTTCAACGTCACATTCTATCCGCAGTTTGTTTTGGGTTCGCTCGGAATGCCTCGTCGGTATTTCGATTATCTTCCCGAGTATGAACATCTCAACCGTATCTCGACGGTGGGCGCTTACTTGATCGGAATTGGTTTCGTGATCTCTGTGATCACCGTGATCCATGGCCTTTTCCGTGGAAAGCCAGCAGGGCCAAATCCATGGGGAGGAACAACTCTCGAATGGACGACAGCGTCTCCACCACCGCATGAGAATTTCCTCGTAACACCTATCGTAACGGCAGGACCTTATGAGCACCGCTAAATCGTCGACTCCCGGAGTTCATCAACACGCCCATCACTACGACAGTGCCGAGCACGAATACCAAAGTTCAAAGCAGGGGCTTTGGTTGTTCATGTGCACAGAAATTTTGATGTTTGGTGGCCTCTTCGTCGCGTACATCATTTTCCACAACATGTTTCCTGAGACCTTTAAAGTGGGCTCCCTTTTCACGGATGTGAAATACGGAGCGACAAACACTGTTGTTCTGCTTTTCAGTTCGCTGACGATGGCTCTTGGAATTCACTACTGCCAAATGCGACAGCAACAAAAGGCTGTTATAGCCCTGGCGGTAACGATCCTTTGCGGTTTTGCGTTCATGGGAATCAAGTGGCTTGAGTACTCGCACAAATTCCACATGGGACTTTTGCCGGGCGACTGGTACGCGGGCAACGCCGAGATGATCGCAGCCGAGATCGGCAATGTAACGATCCCATCGAACATCGCTCTGTATTTTTCGTTCTACTTTATGATGACGGGTCTTCACGGTGTTCACGTTTTAGTGGGTATGGGCCTCATCACTTGGGTCATGATCCGCACAATGAGGGGCGAATTCGGTCCGCATTTTTACACACCGGTTGAAGGTGTTGGACTGTTCTGGCACTTGGTCGATTTGGTTTGGATTTACCTGTTCCCGCTTCTGTATTTGGTTTCCTGAAAATTTGAATTCCTGAAAGAGGATTTATGGCACAGACAAATACGAATCACGATGCTCACGGCGGGGACTCTCATCACATCATTCCTCTGCCGACCTACTTTAAGATTTTCGGAGCACTGATAGCTTTGACGGTTATCACTGTCGCCGTCACGAAGGTCGACTTCGGTGCCTTTAACGCCGTCGTTGCGTTTGGAATTGCATCGGTAAAAGCCGCGTTGGTTTTGGGTTACTTCATGCACTTGAAGTACGACAATCTGATGAACCGAGTGATCATCGCTTCGGGTGTATTTTTCCTGATCGTCCTTTGGTTTTTCTCGGTTCTCGATATCGGCACACGCGCGATCGTGACCTCGCCTCTCTGATCGCTGTCTTTTCACCGTTCAGTCTTGACCCTTTCGATGCAAAGCGCGAAAGGGTAGCTGGAGCCAACGCGTGAGACTTTTTTTCGACCTCACAAAATCAGGCATTGTCGTTTTCGTTCTCGTAACGGGAGCGGCCGGCTATGCCATGAGCCATCCGTTCGAAACGGCCTGGGAGCTCGGACATATTCTGGCGACACTCTCGGCATTATACTTTTTGTCGGCTGGAAGTTTTGCGATCAATCAGGCGCAGGAGTCGCATATCGACGCCATGATGCCCAGAACCGCGGGCCGCCCAGTTCCGTCGGGACGAATTTCCCGCGCCCAGGCCTATATTCTGGGATTTGGTTTTGTAATCATCGGTGCGCTGGCGGCCTTACTGGTCAATACGACGGTCTTCGCGATTGGTATCGGCACAGTCTTTCTTTACAACGTGCCTTACACAATGTGGTGGAAGCGCAAATGGGCCTTCGGCGCTGTGCCCGGCGCGATTCCTGGCGGTGCTTCTGTACTTTTAGGTTATGCAGCTAACCAACCGATGATCTTGATGCCGGAACCGATTTACCTTTTTCTGCTCATGTTCTTATGGCAGATGCCACACTTTTGGTCCCTCGCGATTCGCTTTCGAGAGGACTACGCGGCCGGCGGAATTCCGGTGCTTCCGGTGAGAGTCGGAACCGAACGAACTCTTTTTCATATAGCGCTTTACACTTTTGCGTACGTGGCGACAGCGGCTGCGGCGCCGTACTTCACCTCGGCTCGCTGGGCTTACGCGATTTTAGTACTGCCACTTTCTTTCATAGTAGTTTGGCAATTCTTGAAATTTTTTAGGTCGGTCATTGACCGTCACGAGAAGTCTCGCTGGCTTCCGTTCTTTCTTTGGACGAATCTATCAATTCTCATATTTCTTGCGGCGCCCGTAATTGATCGTTGGGTCGGTCACGCAATTCTTATGTCAGATATTGCCGCGGAATTCGCGAGACTCGGTGATAACTAGCAACAACGAAGAGGGGCTTATGAGTTTGCTTCGATTTCGTAACTTCTTAATCGTACTTTCGTTCCTGATTATCGGGCTGATGGCTCTTGGTGCTGGTGTTCGCACGATGAACGCAGGACTTTCTTGTCCCGACTGGCCATTGTGCTTCGGAAAAGTGATTCCTGACTTTCATGTTGGTGTTTGGTTTGAGTTTGTACACCGTGCTTATGCTGGTGTGGTGGCGATACTTTATGCGGTGGCGCTTTTTATCGCGTTTCGTTCAAAAGACGTTCCTTCCAGCACGAAGACGGCCGCCAAGTGGGGCGTTCTTTTTTTGACAGCGCAGATCGTGATGGGTGGCCTCACTGTGCTTCTTCTTGTGAAAGCGGTGGTCGTAACCACGCATCTTTTGCTTGCGACACTTTTCCTGTCTTGCGTTGCGTGGATGCTTTTTGGTGTTCAGCGCGCGGTCAACGAAAGTGAGATGAAGAGGTCTGTTGCCAAAATCGAACCACAACCACGATGGAAAGAAACCCTAGCGCCGTTCGTCTGGATTCTTCCGGTGCTGGTGTTTTTGCAGATTGCCATCGGCGGGTTAGTGGCATCGACGTACTCGGGTTCGGTTTGTGTCGACTGGCCACTTTGCAACGGGAAGTGGGTTCCCACGTGGAAAGGGGCCATTGGACTTCAAATCGTCCATCGATTTTCCGCTTACGCTCTGGTCGTTCTATTTTTAGGGATCGCCGCTTTCGCATTTCGAAAGCGTCATGTGATCTCGGGGCAGTTTTCACAACTCTGCTATTGGACAGGTGGCATCGTTATTTTGCAAACGGTGGTTGGAATTTTGAATCTCGTTTATTTTATTCCGCCCCATCTGACGGTCATTCACCAGACGCTCGCGATGGCACTTCTGTTGGTCACTTTAAAGATGACCTTTGACGTCAGGTCTTTGGAAAGTCCGTCTGCTGCGCCGGAGACGCTTTCGCGAACGCCGGAATTTTCTCGCAGTTAGATCGAATTTTTTCGAGAGTCGGATAAGGTGCGGTTGAAACTTGGAAACGATCTGCGTTTGCGAGTTGAGGGATCAAAAAACAATCCGCGGCCGTGACGGCGTCGCCAAAAGAAAACTTTCCTGAATGCGACTTCACAGCGGCCTCGAACGCTTCAAAACCGTATCGGATCCAGTGCCTGGTCCATTCCGTTTTCTGATCTTCCGAGATTTTAAAATCGTCGACCAGTTTCTTTAAAACGCGAAGATTGTGGAGCGGCTGAGATCCGCTGTTGATGATCTCGCAAGCTTGAAGAACAAGGGCTCGTTGATGAGCGCTTTCAGGAAATAGATGCGGTACTGGCGCAACTCTGTCCAGATAATCGATGATCGCCACGGACTGACCTAAAACGATGGGCGCACTTGACGCAGCGACATTGTGGATCAGTGTCGGCACCTCGCGGCTCGGATTGAGTTTCGTATAGTCCGCGCCATGCTGTTCGCCGCCATTATTAAGCAGATGTATGGTTCGATATTCGTAGTCGATGGATTTTAGCTCGAGTGCGATTCGGACTCGGTAGGAGGCGGAACTTCGAAAGTAGCTGTAGAGGACGAATTCTTTTGCTGTCGACATAGTGCCAGTATATGAAACAGTCATGAAACTTGGAAGCTTGAGAAGCAAAGATTCGCGCGATGGCAGTTTGTGCGTTGTAAAACGCGATCTTTCAAAAGCCGTTAAAGTTCGTGATATTGCGCCAGAGTTGCCGCTCACGTTGCGCGAAGCGGTGGAAATGTGGACCACGGCGAAACCACGGCTTGAGGCGATCGCTCAAAGTCTCGAAAGCGACTCTCTTTCAGCGGCCTTTGTTGTCGATCAAAAGCAGTTTCATTCGCCTTTACCTCGCGCTTTTCAGTGGGCCGATGGCTCGGCCTTCCTTCATCACGTAAAGCTCGTTCGACAAGCGCGCGATGCTGAGATGCCGGAGTCTTTCTATACGGATCCTTTGTTTTATCAGGGCGGCGGCGATGACTTTTTGGCGCCGACCGACCCAGTTCCTCAAGTCGACTTTGCTCACGGGACCGACTTCGAAGGTGAAGTCGCTGTGATAACGACAGATGTTCCGTTGGGTGCAGATGCTTCCAGCGCGCTCAAACATGTTGCCCTCATCATGATCGTTAACGATGTCTCACTTCGTGGTCTTATTCCCAATGAACTGAGCAAAGGTTTTGGATTTTATCAGTCCAAACCGCACTCCTCGTTTGCTCCGTTCGCGGTGACACCGGACGAACTTGGAGATGATTGGTCGGGAGGACGAGTGAAGTTGCCTTTGCTGGTTGAGTTCAATGGCGAGTTTTTCGGAAAAGCGAACGCCGGTGAAATGCACTTTCACTTTGGTCAACTGATCGCACACGCGGCCCGAACGCGGACCGTTCGTGCGGGCTCGATCATTGGAAGCGGAACTGTCTCTAACGAAGATCCGAAGCTGGGCAGTTCATGCCTTGTCGAAAAGCGAATGCTTGAAAAAATAAATCTCGGCGAATTCAAAACGCCGTTTATGAAAATCGGCGACCGAGTTCGCATTGAAATGAAAGATCGAGCCGGCCGATCGATTTTCGGCGCTATTGATCAGACCGTCCAAAAAGCCTAGTCGACACTCATATATCGAACGGCCTCACTGAGAGTGGTGGTCGCGACGCTTTCCCAAGTTTCGCGACACGCGCATCCTACGCTCGCCGCATCGGCTCGGGCATCCTGCCCTCGGATCGCGTGCCCGCGACCTCCCCGCTGCGGAGGTCGCGGAACTTGGGAAAGCGTCGCGACCTCCGTCGCTGGCTTGTTGGCCGTTCTACACATTCGTGTCTCCCATCTGGGGCACAGGTGCCGATTTCCGCCTGCGGGCTGTCTTCTTTTTGGGGATAGTGGGTGTCTCGGAATGAGACGGTTGGGTGACTGTATTAAGATCATTGAAAAATTGGTGGTTGGACTTGGGTCGAGTCTCAATTCGGTGCGGCACTATGCCGATAGTGAAGAGTCATTTCACGTGTGTGGGGATTTTGGATGACCTTGTTTTTTAAACGAATTTTGGATTTGGGTTCGCGCCCGGACCCGGCAGTCGCCGCGATGATTTTCTCATCGCTTGTTTCGTCGCTGATTATTTCAGGAGCCGCCGCCGCAAGTTCGAGCGTTGAAGCTAATTTTCAACGTGATCTTGAATCTCTTTTCGGTGCGTCCGTGTCGTCCAAACATGGGGATGTTTCAATTCGGCAGCGAAAAGACGAATTGGGCCGAATTCGAAAGCAAATTCTATCGGGTGCTGACTTCGCTGAAATTCAGCTCGATGAAGATGGCGATGGTTCGGTCGACTACTGGGAAGTTACACGTGGTCCCAAAGTCGTCGCAGCATCACAACCTTACCGGGGGAAATTTCTGCGACTCACGGTCAGCGATCGGTTCAGCCAAGGTATCCAAGAGTCGACTTATCTTCTCGATTTGAGCGGCCGAAGCTATAACCTGCTCAAAACAAAGTTCACCGGAAAAGCCGTTCGTTACCGCGCAGAAGTTGAAGAGACGTTCGAAGCTTCTGATGTGAAGACACCTGCAGTGGTGCCAAGTGAAGCTGTACCTCCTGTGAACGACATCGAAGCTCGCGCCACACGCTTTGAGCTCGATGAAGCGGCGATGATAGAGCATCAAACTCAAGTGATGGGTGTGGATTACAACTGCGAAGCTAAGGACAGCGTCGGGGGTCGACTTTCAGCGCTACAGCGTGAGTGGTGGAAGATTCTAAAAGTGGATTTGGATCAGAAATCAGATCGCCTCGGGATTTTGCTTACTGATTCAAAAGTTTTCGATAGCTCTTGTAAGGTCCCTGCCCGAAAAAAAGAGTTCGAGAAGATGGTTGAAGGGCTTTCCAAAGTCATGCTTTCGAGTTCGAAAGGTGAGCCTTCGCCCACCGATCAAACGCGGGGGCGCTATTTGCGATGTCTTGAGCAGTCTGGACTCGGAGTCACGGCGGCGCAAATGGAACAAAGTTTCTTACGGAGCTTGAATGACCCCTACCGCACTAAACCTGCCATCGCATGTTCGTTCCGGCCTGGTAACTCGGGAGCGTCAGTTCCTGCGGAAATGAACCCCTACTACAATCAGGTCACAGTCTTTATGACCGCTGCGGATGAGGGTAAGAAGAAAAATGCTGATGGCAGTCCCTTCAGTTACGCCAACGTTTTGTTCCACGAGTTTATACACGTTGCTGGAATGCTCGATGAGAATATGACTCATGCGGCGCAAGGGTGTTGTGGTGATGATACGGAGGGACGTCCTGCCGCATGTAGAAAGCTCGACCGACTTGTCGAGCGAGAAAAACGTCTCGTGAGTCTAGAGACGCACCTGGCCCGAACGTCCGGAGATCTTGAGCCACTGGCCGGCACATTTGAAAACGTTCTGGGTGATTCGAATATCGCCAACAATCTTTATCGTTCCTTCTTGGCGGATCTCGACAATCACCAGCGTGGATCACCGCCTGCGCGTTTTGAAAATGGTCTTATAAATGACGCCGAATTTTCAAAGTGTGTGGCTAGAGATGGCGAAGTCGCTTGTCGAATCGAGTGGACTGAAACGATCAGGGAATTTAGCGACGAGTTTTTTAAGAAATCTTGCAAAAATGATGTTCCAAAATCGAAGAAAAGGGCCTGCACGGCGATGGCCTCCCCGGCTTTCACAGATAAGTTGGCGCGTAACATTGCAGATTCGATGATCAGCACAGCCCGTGGATCCGGGTTGTGCGGCGATACCAAAGCTTGGAACATGCAGCACGAGACCCTTCGAAACGCAGGCTGGGTCGGGGCGTTCGTAACTGAACTTATTTTCGGTCGTGAGGCCAATGCCAACAACGACGACCCTTGCGCTGTTGAAGTAACTCTGCCATCCGTTCCCGTTCCCGCCCCTCCGCGTATTGTCGGTCCGAACGAATTGCGGCCGGCGCTACCTGACGAAGTTCCGCCCGTATCACTCCCGGGACGAATTGAAACCGGAGGCGTTGGAACAAAGCGAGTCACTCCTGGCGAGAGCGACATCGGCTACGTTGGCGGAACCGATGGTCGTGTCGATCAATCGGGATCAAGCGATGGCCGTCGCCCCGGACGTAGGGGTTCACCGCTGCCAGTGTCGAGAGTCGATTCGAAAAACAGTAAAAGCTTTGTTGAAAACCGATATCGTCGGGCGACGGATTTCGCGGGCTCTGCATCGCGCGGCTTATCCGCAGCTCGCGAAGCGCTGCTGCCAACGGCCTCCGCTGCCACGGCCGAAAAGGGTTCGCGCAAGTCTCGACTTGGGCCGGGCGATACTTTCATCGCGTTTCGTCCAGACAAAATAAAAGAAGTGAAGATCACTCCTCTTGATAATCCATTCGCAGTCCGACGCGGGTTAGCTTCTGTTGGCGGTATGGCAACGGCATCTTCGAAAGGCTCATCAAAAGACTCTCCGGTAGCATCTAATGCGTCGAATACATCAGATGGCGGCTCTTCGAGCAGTGGCTCGGCGCCCTCAGGCGTTGATCGGTCGGCTGCGCCCACAAGAAAGGCGAAAGGCGTCGTCACAAACGCTGCGCCGCTGGCGCCAAAAGCGATGGCACCGTTGGCCGCAGTCGGTGGACTGTCACCGCGGGAAAAGGCAAGCCCAGCAGATCCTCTCGCGGGGTTGTTCACGCTGAGATATCGTGAAATCCAAGATCGTCTAAAACGTTTTGATGTTCTCGACGCCTTGGCCAATCGGAGAATTCAAATTTTAGATGCGCAAGGAAAGTCGATTGGATCTAAGCGTCCTGTCGAGACATTCGTCTTCGTGGGAATTGAAGAGCCACTTAGAAAATCGTCGGAGTAAAAAGCCGATGAAAAAAAAGCCGATTCTCGTCATCTTTATATTTGTACTCTTCGCTGTGAGCTGGGTGCAGTTTAACTTTGACGTGCGTTCGGCAAATCTAAAGGGGTTTGAAATTCTCATGGTCAAGCGCGAGCGGGCCGTCCGAGCATTGGAAAGCATGGTGCTGACGCTGGTCAAAACGGGTCGCGCCGATATTGTTGAAGGTCATCTTGTCGATGCCATGAGTGTCGGGTGGATTGATTTCTATATGGTGACGAGCCATGGGGAAGTTGTTCTGTTTAACTCGGTTCGTCCTCTCTCGAGTGACTCCTATGAAACTTTAGTTCAACTTCACCCCCCGGATACGTTTTGGGAGTTTCAATCTTCCAAAGAGCCCGAAGGCTCCGTAAGAGGCCCTGCCTCGAGCAGTAAGGCGGCCGAAGAAGAATTTAAATTTTTTGAGTCGGATCTTGGCGAAGGGCGTCGATTAAAGATCGGTTACAATATGAACCGAGAGGCCTTTCTTGATGAGATGAACGACTACCGATCGACCGAAGATCGGCGCATTTTTGTTTTAACTTTGATTGTCGCTTTCGGTGTTTTTCTCTTCTCGGCCAGGGATCTCTTGAGGGTTGTGAAAACGGTTCGAACGAAGGGTGTTCGCGGTCTGCGAGAGCTCAAAGTTTTGTCGAAGGAAGCAGCCATGCTTCAGACGGGAATCGCCGGTTTCGGCGAGGTTGTAGATCGGCTGGAGACGGCCAATAAAACACTTTCGAACCAAGTCCTTCCGTCGCTTCGAAGCGAACTTTACTCGGGTCGCCAGCCGCCCTACGAGTTCGAGTGCACGATGGTTCGAACCGATATTAACAACTTCACTAAAATCTTTCACTCCTTTCCCAAAGAGGAGTTCCTTGAGGTCATTAACGAATTTTTCACGGAGGGTTCACACCTCATCAGTCGCTACAGGGGCTACATTCACGAATTCGTTGGCGACGAAATTATTTTTTACTTCAAAGACGAAGAGCACGAAAATTCCTTTGCTGCGGCTCTGGCATGTTGCCGGGAGTTAGATCAGGTCGCGGAACAAATGCACGAAAGAACAACGCACAAGCCAGGCTATGCCTTTCGTGTTAAGTCCAGTGTATCGCACGGCAGAATTCGATTCGGTCCTCTGCTCAATGGCTTTTCGTTGGCAGGGTCACCGCTCATTGAAACGACTCGAATCCTCAGTGCCGTTACAGAGAAAAACGAAAACACGATACACTTTGATTCTTCCAATCTACCAAGGCTCGATCAAACCGTGGACTACGTTGAATCTTTCCGGACGACACTGAGGGGAATTGATGGGGAACGTACGATCCTGCGCTACAGCGGGCACCGGAATCTTAGTGAAATTCTGAATCAGACGTCGCCTGGCGATACTGGTCTCCATTCTGAGATTTACGCCTATCGTTCTGATGAAGATCTCGTGCAGTTATTAAAGCAGATTGAACAGAATGCGAACCATGCGCTTTCAGAAGTGGGGCTAGAGCTTTTAAGCCGCATCGAAGTGACCAAATGCGATTTAGTTTTGACCGAAAAGTTGCTTGGCACTGTTGAGTCGCTCATTGATCAAACGGTGGCGTTAGGAGCGGCGGCCAGCCAAGGCGCTTGCAGAGCCCTCGCACAACTTACGATTTTGTTGCCGCGTTTGATCCCTCGGCAGCACTTCGCTGATAAAGTGAAGGGTCGCGTCTCTGATCTTATCAAGCGTCTGACCGTGCATCCGGATCACCGCGTGGTAGCAAATACGATCGAAGCTCTGCAGAGCTTTCGGAATTTAGGTCTCATGGTTTACGGTCTTGATGACCGGCTCGTAAATTCAACGAATTCGCGTGTGGCGACCAATTCACTCATTTATTTGGGAACAGACGAGATTTCGAAGACAGTTTTAAAGAACCTCTCAAAGCGTCTGGATTCAAAGGACGAAAAGTCGGCCGCCGCAGCGCTTTTTGCTTGGGGTGAAATTGCTAAGTTTCATTTGAAGCATGACCCGGTTTACTACCGAACGCAGAGTGACTTTCTCGGTTTAAAGAATCGACTCGAGAAAGTGATCGACAGGCATCCTTCGCTTGCAAGTGCAGCCAGCGAAGCTGCCCTAAAGGCTGGCGACGAAGAGCTTTCAAGGCGACTTTTCGCCCAAGCTTGTGCGACGTCGGCTTAATTTGTCATAATAAACTATGCACAATTTCTTTGAACTCGTTGAGCCGCTTCCACCTGCCGAGCTCATTGCCAACTACTGGCATTATTTAAAATCGATTGAAGCCTCCGAGCGAAACGCGCTTGGACCGTTAGATCTTGTCTTGCGATCAACGGCCGTGGCTCGTGGCTGGCCTGTGGCTTTAAAGAATCAGACGCTGGCTCTGATTTCAGAAGTTGATCTTACGGCACAAACAGAAATTTCATTTGTCGATATTACTGAGGTTGCAAAAGTAGGATTTTCTTCAGCCCACTTGGTTTTACCTTTTGTCACGGGTGGTGCCGTGGCTCGGTCTCCGCTGGCTGTTCGAGTAACACACTCTGAACTTAAACAACGGCTATCGAATATTTGCGAAGAACTGCGTGAGCATTGGCCTACCAGGATCTACTTCGATAAGGATCCGGGGACCCTTACGGCCGACGAGCTCATTAATTTGAATTCAGTCTTGGCATCGATCGTCATTGTTCTGGGCGAGATGGAAAAAAATCCGATCGTTGTTGCCGAGCTGAACGAGTGCAGGAGTTTTCATGTCGTAAACGTTGTGGATATGCGTGATATTGCTCTCACCCGAAAAGACAGTGGTGAAGTCGAGCTCGCATTCCGTTTCTCCCGAGCTCTGCCCAAGAACTTAGGAGACACGCTGCTCACTTTATTTTCGAATATTTTCTAACTCGTACTAGAGATCCGTTTACCGAACTGTGTTCGGACTCTTCTTGCTATCCATGTTTGATTCCGACTCGGGCGGCGGCTCTGAAAGACCCTCGAGCAACCATGGCGGAACTTCTGTTTTGGGGTAGAGCTCCGGAGAAGCCATTGATTCTGGCAGCGGTGTCTCGGGCATCATGCGCAGAAAGTCGTTGCGGAAGCCCTTGTCCGTCATGTTGTAGAGATTGTTGTTGTAGAGACCTTTGATCATCACATCTTTCAGGTAAGCAAGATTGGCTCTTGCCGTGACGGCTTCGCTGCCCCCGTCGATATCTTTTTTGGTTTGAATTTCGGCTCTCAGACGCTTTTCCAGTTCGACCGAATTTCGCTTAATAGCTTCACGAATTTCACCGATCGACATCGTCGTGTTCAGGTTGGGTGAGCGTGATGCTTCCATGAGTTCATCGACGGTGGTCTTTTCGGCCTCACTCATCCCCCGAACATTTCGAAACCGATAGTGATTCCAGAGCTGACGATACCGAAGTAGTAGGCGCTCTTTAAGCATCTCTTGTTTCGTCAAATCGCCGGCGACAGCTAGGCTCTCTTGCTGCGACCTGGTTCTTACGGGCTCGACCTTTTTCGCTGCCGCGGGTTTCTTCACAGGCTTCGACTGGGCTTCGCTTTCCGCGGGCGCCGCCAGCGCCAGGAGCGCTGAGAGAGAGAGGGTCAGAATCTGGAGGACGGCATTCGGTTTCATTGGAGCCCCTTAAAAGTCGTTATCTGCACTTTGGGTCTGTCTTGTCAGTATTGCATGACAGTCTTGCAAAAAGGGGGGCGATATCAAGATTTGGTAGAATTGACCTAGCCCTTGTACTGTCTCATTTTGAAACGTCGAACTGTTTGCGAGTGACGTCCAGTGGCAGTACTATCGCCAGATGAAATTTCGAACTGCGACCACTCGCCTTCAGGCCTTTTCCGACATTGGTCTTACCGCCAGTATTAATGAAGCCCTAACTCAAATGAACGTCACTGAACCCACCCCGGTTCAGTCAGATGTTATTCCGGAAGCGCTTGCTGGTGGGGATCTCATCGCCGTGGCTCAGACGGGTAGTGGAAAAACTTTGGCGTTTGCTCTGCCGATACTGAGCGCCCTAGAGAGAAATGCGGCTGTTCGTGCTTTGGTTTTGGCGCCCAGTCGTGAAATGGCTCAGCAAATTTTCAAAGTTTTTGAAGTTCTGATTGCGGGTACTGACCTTTCGATGGCGATTGCCATCGGAGGTGTTCCTAGCGCGAAGCAAACTACAAAATTAAATAAGCGACCAAGAATTCTAATTGCGACACCAGGGCGCCTCAACGATCACTTACTGACCAACAAACTCTTGCTTCAAGATGTGGAGCTTGTCGTGATCGATGAAGCCGATCGTATGCTCGACATGGGATTTGCTCCGCAGCTAAGAAGCATTCAAGCAACAATGCGCGGGCCGCGACAGACGCTGATGTTTTCTGCAAGTTTCGATGAAAGCGTCGAATCGATAGCGAAATTGTTTATGCGAGATGATATCGCGATGATTCGGAGCGGGCGCGCGGAAGCTCCTGTTTCGAGTCTTAAACAAAAAGTTGTTTACCTGGGCCGGGAACAAAAACACGACCGCCTTCTTGACGAGATCAATGAAACTCAGGGCGGCGTCATTGTTTTTTGCGGTAGTCAGGTCAGCTGCGAAGACGTTGCGGAATATTTGAAAGAGTATGGAGTTTCTGTTGGCCTCATTCATGGAGGGTTAACGCAGGGAAATCGAAACCGCGTCGTTCGCGAGTTTCGCGACGAAGATTTGCGAGTGGTGGTGGCGACAGATCTTTTGGCGCGCGGTCTGGATGTGCCTCACGTGGATCATGTCATAAATTTTGATCTTCCATTTCAAGGAGAAGACTTCCTCCATCGTATCGGTCGAACCGCCCGCGCGGGTCGATCGGGCACTGCGATTACTTTTGTCACTGAGTCAGATGACCGAGTTTTTAAAAAAATCCGAAGCTACCTCGATGGTGCGGAAGAGGTCGTCGTGACCGAAGGCGATAACCTACTTGCCGAGCCCAGGGCCACCAAAAAGCCGATCAAGCGCGAGCGAAACGACAAGTATAAAGACAAAGCTAAGCCTGCGCCAAAAGCTGGGCCCCGGCCCAAATCGAGCACGATCAAACCAAAAAAGTTTGGGCGTCGAAAATAGAGACATCTCAAGGCAGGCGGCGCCTAAAAGTTTAGTTTTTCTCGTCCCGAAGAGGGATCGGTTGCGGTCCCTTGTGGGCCCTTGGACGTCCATAGTACTATGGAGTTCACAGAGGTTAAAACCATGGCACCTGCATCACAGCTCTCGGTCTTTTTTGACGGTCTTTGTCCTCTTTGCTCACGCGAGATCGATCACTACCGGAAACAATCGGGAAGTGAGCGACTTAGTTTTGTCGACATTACGGACGCAACATTTGATGCCGAACGAGAGGGCTTAGATCCTCGGCACGTCCACAAGGTTATGCACACGCGCGATCAGAACGGAAATCTATACACCGGGGTCGATGCTTTTATCGCGATCTGGGATGTGCTTCCAAAATACAACTGGCTAGCGAAACTTGCTCGCAACGGTGTCGTAAGACCGATAATGGACGTAGGTTACAACGCCTTCGCTTTTGTTCGGCCGTACCTTCCCAGAAAAAGTCGCGACTGCGAAGCGAGCCCCTACTGCGATATCCCCAAAAAGAACTGAGGCCGTAATCATGATTCAGTATCCGCTCGAATTTCTCTCCGAGACCGTCGCGATGAATGGAACTAAGTCGAACTGGACAACAAAATCCCAGTTCGAGGAATCTCAAGTGTCGATTCCACCCGAGTTTATGGGACCGGGAGGGGCACTGAGCCCTGAAGATCTTTTTAATCATGCTCTCGCCAACTGCTTCGTCGCTACTTTTAAAGTCTACGCGGAAAACTCTCGACTGACGTTTGAAGATGTCAGCGTCAGTTCTAAATTGGTCGTCGATTTGGATGAGTCGAAGCGTCCGGTGATGAAAGAGTTTTTTCTCTCCGCCAAAATTAAAAATCCGTCGAATCCTGATAAGGCACTTTTGTTAGCGAAAAAAGCATCGGACTCTGGATTTATTTTGAACTCCGTAAAAACTAAGTGTCACTTCGATTTTAAAATCGTGTGACGATAGTGGCGATGGATGGTCTTTTTGAAGTCGCATTTGCGGGCCAACTGCTGGCCTGCTTTTTTATGACAGGAGTGATCTGGATCATTCAGTTGATCCAGTATCCAGGCTTCATTTTCTCCGACCGCGAGCAATTTACCAACTTTCACATGTTTCACTCTCATCGAATCACATTTGTTGTCGGCCCAATGATGGTCCTCGAACTATTGACGGCCGCCTTGCTTTTTGCGGCGCATTCTCAAAGTTCTATGGTTTGGGCGACATGGACGATTACGGGACTCAATCTGGCATCGGTTGTGCTTTTGTGGGCGTTGACGTTCTTTATCAGCGTTCCAATCCACAACAAGTTGACGTTGGGGTTTGATGCGGGGCATGTGCGGAAGCTGACGGTCACAAACTGGTATCGAACGGCCCTGTGGTCGTTTCGCTCGGCGCTACTGCTTTATTTTTTCGTTCTGGGAAACTGATAGGGAGAATCACGATGACGGATCTGCGGGAAAAAATTCGAAACACCTTTAATCAATTTGACGGAAGTAACGAGAAAAAACTCGACGAGTTCTACGCAGCTGACATTCTGTTCGAAGATCCGGTCACACGTATTCAGGGTCTACCATCGCTGAAGGCTTACTACGCGCATGCTTACAAAAACGTTGAGTCGATACGTTTCGAGTTCGACGACATTTTTAATGAGGGCCTTGTTTATGGTGCTGCTTGGAAAATGCACCTTAAAGTAAAAGGTCTCAATGGCGGACGCGAGTACGCAGTGCCCGGTTTTTCGAAGCTCGTCTTTGATAAGGATGGTTTTGTTAAGTCGCATCGGGATTACGTCGATCTCGGGGATATGGTCTATGAGCGTCTGCCTATTCAAGGATTAATTTTGTCCGGCGTTAAGCGGCTTTTGCGAGGGACAGCTCCAACGATTTAGACCAGTTGAGCCTTCGGTTCGGCTTGAAAATCGATAATACCTTAAGAAAAAATTGAATATCGAGTAGAGTCAGCCGTCGGTGCGAGAATGCTGACCGTTCGACATTGATCGACCGAATGAAACGAATACTTTGTTTTTAGAGTGTTCAAAACAGGAAGGTCCTATTTCTTCGCACACTAGTTTTCCCATCGTTGGAATTGGAGCTTCGGCCGGCGGTGTGGCCGCGTTAGAAGAATTTTTTAGCGACCTAACCAAAAACGATAATCCCGCTATGGCGTTCGTTGTTGTTCAGCACTTGGCGCCCGATCGAAAAAGCCTGTTAACAGAAATTCTATCTCGCTGCACTCGGCTGCCGGTTCAGGAAGTGGTTGACGGTGTAACAATTAAAATTAATCACATTTACATAATCCCGCCGGCTTATGAAATGGCCTTGGAGGCGGGAAAGTTGCGGCTGACGTCGCCGCCCGCGGACAGACCACGCGGACTTCGGCTTCCCATCGATTCCTTTTTTCGTTCGCTTGCAAAGTGCGAGGGCGACCGAGCGATCTGTATTATACTTTCGGGCGCTGGAACTGATGGAACGTTGGGAGCGCGCGAGGTTCGAAGTGGTGGAGGATTTGTAATTGCTCAGTCGCTAGATACGGCCGAGTACGACGCCATGCCCCTAAGTGCCATTGAAGCTGACGCCGTTGACGCTGAATTCGCACCCCGAGAAATGATGGCGGCCATCAGTGGCTATGTAGCCGACGGTTTTAAAAAAGACATTCAGCTTATAGAGAAACCGGCAAGACTCGCGCCCGATGCCGAATTCGATTCGATTTTCGAATTACTGAAAGACCGGACGGGACACGACTTCTCGCAGTACAAACGCCAAACTGTGCATCGGCGGATTGAGCGCCAGATGGCGCTCCATAATTTCGATAATCACACGACCTACATCAAGCACCTTTCAGATCGACCCGAAGCTGTCGATGAACTTTTCCACGATCTTTTGATCGGGGTCACAAGTTTTTTTCGCGACCCAGAAATCTTCAAAAGACTGGAAGATACAGTCATTCCAAAAATTTTTTCAGGGAAAACAGCCAGGGCAACAATTCGGGTGTGGTCCGTTGGATGTTCGACGGGGCAAGAGCCCTACTCGCTTGCGATCCTGTTGCGTGAGCAGGTTGAAGTGCTAAAGAAGAACTTCAATATCCAGATATTTGCTACGGATCTTGATGAACGGGCGATCGCAACGGCTCGGACAGGGCTCTATCCGTTGACTATCGCATCAGAAATGACGGCCGAGAGACTTGAGCGCTTCTTTTCTTTGGAAGCCGACGGCAGCGCCTACCGAATTCATAAAACCGTGCGCGAGATGTTAATATTCTCGCACCACGACGTTCTCAGGGACCCGCCATTTTCAAAGATGGATCTCATTTGCTGCCGAAATCTCATGATTTATTTCAATGCGGACCTTCAAAAGAAAGTCATCGCTGCATTTAGGTACGCTCTGAACCCAGACGGAGTTTTGTTTTTAGGTGGTTCTGAAGGTGTGGGTCCCGACACGGATATGTTTGCCACTCTCGATGGTTCCGCGCGTCTTTTTAGACGACAGGAATCATACCGCGGACCATCGATCTTTGCGGGAGCTAAAAAAAGTTCTGAGAAGCCGACGTCGCTGAAACTTCCAGCCGCTGGCGTTGTCAACGCGCATCGCTCGCGCCACCAAGTGCTTTAGTGAAAAGTGATGGAGCCATGCTTTACCTTCACGGCCGCGCTGGGATGTATCTTGAGCCTGCCTCTGGTGAGTCGGGCAAATCCAATATCTTTAAAATGGCTCGGCCCGGGCTCTTAGAGCCAATGGAATCGTTACTGAAGAAAGTAGTTTCAACGGGCGAAGCTGGGCGTCTCTCGCGCGTGAGTGTCAAGACCAATGGTCATTACACTAACGTCGACATTTCCATTCGACCGCTGAGCGCTGGTGACCTCGCGGAGGGCGAAACCTCACTCTACCTCATTGCGATGAGTGAATCGCCTCTTCAGACAGACCATCTTGCGAGCGGCCCGAAGGCCTCCAATTTCGACGCGCAGATCAATGCTCTCAAAAATGATGTCATCGTCAAAGAGGAGTACATTAGGAAGCTCACGGAAGAACTCGATATTTCAGAGGGTGAGCTAAAAGTCTTTTCTGAAGAAATGCAGTCGGTGAACGAAGAAATGCAGTCCACCAACGAAGAGCTTGAAACTTCGAAAGAAGAGCTTCAATCCGTGAATGAAGAGCTTGCGACTGTGAATGCCGAGCTTCAGGCGAAAGTCTCGGACTTATCGATGGCTAACAATGATATGAACAATCTTTTGTCGGGGACCGGAATTGCGACGATTTTCGTCGATCGAAAATTGCAAGTCCTCCGTTTCACACCGTCGGCTCGTGAGATTGTCAATTTAATGCCAATTGATTTGGGTCGCCCGCTGGGTGATCTCGTCACCAAACTCGAGTCCTACGACACGATGCTTAAGGACGCGGAGCAGGTCTTAGAAAGTTTGATCGTTAAAGAACTTGAAGTGAAGTCCTCGGCCGGCAAGTGGTATCTGATGCAGATTCGTCCCTACCGGACGCTCAACAATGTTGTCGAAGGTGCGGTGATTTCCTTCGTCGACATTTCTGAAGTCGTTTCAGCGCGGCAGGCACTGAAGTCAGCCAACGAAGTTTTGAGGCTCGCTGTCGTCGTGCGAGATTCAAGCGATGCGATCACGATGCAAGACCTTACTGGGCGAACTCTGGCATGGAACCCCGGGGCAGAAAGAATTTACGGCTGGTCTGAATCCGAGGCTTTGGGAATGAACGTTCGCGATCGGATCCCCCTTAACTTGAGAAAAGCGGAGTTCGATAAAATTCATCGTCTCAGTCACGAAGAGGTTTTGGAATCCTACCGAACACAGCGGTTGAACAAAGCCGGCGACCTCGTTCATATCTCATTGATTTGTACGGCACTCGTTAACGACGCAGGTAAAATTTATGGCTTTGCAACGACCGAGCGTCGGAGCGAATCGTGAGCCAATCTGACCGTGTTGACGTTTCGGCGGAGAGGTTGAGCGAAGCACTTCGGGAACTAAGTCTTCATCAAACTGAACTTCAATTACAAAATGAAGAACTTCGCAATATTCAAGCTGAACTTATTGCGTCTCGGCAGGCCTATCTTGATCTCTACAATTTAGCGCCCGTCGGCTACTGCTCTCTCAACTCGTTGGGCGAGGTCGTTCGCGCAAATCATCGCACGGCCGAGCTTTTCGAGGCCCGTCTTTCAGACCTGCTTTCTAAGCCGTTTACAGAATTGGTGCTCGATGAAGACCAAGACATTTTTTATCACTTTCGAAATGATCTAATTCGCTCCAGCGGCATTCAACAGTCCTGCGAACTTCGGAT
Organism: Bdellovibrionales bacterium Ga0074137; assembly: GCA_001464715.1. Lineage (GTDB taxonomy): Bacteria > Bdellovibrionota > Bdellovibrionia > Bdellovibrionales > JAMPXM01. The sequence goes on from LNDT01000036.1 coordinate 79,064, forward strand.
GCTAAAAAAGAATGGCGGAGTCTTTTGTGGACACCTTTCAGCTGTAAGTGTCTCGACCCCTGAGGGTGGCGTGCAAAGTCTTGCGACGATCAGCGATATCACTCGTATCAAGAATGCTGAAATCGAACTTGTCCAATCGGCGAAATTAGCGTCGCTTGGACTTATGAGCATGGGTATCGCTCACGAGATAAATAACCCCCTGGCGGTTATCGTCGGATCGCTTGAGCTTTTGAGGATACGACCCGATGATTTATCCGAGTACAATACACGTATTGGCTGGATTCAAAAAAGCACCGATCGCATCGCAAAAATCGTAAAAGGAATTAGTAAGTTTTCACGAAATTCCGAGCAAATTTGCTTTGGTCCGCAAGTGCTTTCAAAAATACTTCGCGAGGCGATTTCTATTTCTGAAGGGAAAGCGAAGCAGGAGCGCACATCGATCACATGTATTATCGAATCGAATTCGTTGATTCATTGTGATGAAATTGCCGTTGAGCAAGTGATACTAAATCTCGTTGGAAACTCGATTGATGCTGTAAAGGAATCGACAGAACGTTGGATCAAGATAGATCTGTTCGATGACGATGAGTCAGTTGTTCTTCGAGTTACTGATTCGGGCGCCGGAATTCCCACTGAAATTAGTACTAAGCTCTTTGATCCTTTTTTTACGACCAAAGATGTAGGGCGGGGCACGGGGCTTGGTCTTTTTATCACGAAGGGTATTCTCGACGACCACGGAGCGTCCATTGTCGTTCGCGGCGATTTGCCGAACACATGCTTTGAGGTTCGATTCCCAAGGGTGACTGTGGAACCTGGTGCACGGCCGGAAACTTGCTAGTCGTTCATTATGGACTTTCGCTTCTTGGCCATCGTTATAACTCTGGTGCTCATCGGCAGCGCCTTTAATGAAGCGAAGGCCGCGAAGGCCTGTGACCATCTTTTTTCGACTTCCACTTCGACGTTGGCAGCGTCTCGAAATCAAAATCTGTCAGTTAAAATCCTTCGACTGCTTAGCCGTATTCGCAGCGCAGACCCTGAAGACGCGGCACCGCTCCTAGCAGAGTTAGGTCGTCAGATTTCGGCGCGAGCCCTCTCTGAGAGGGAGCTTCGCTTTATTGTTTTCGCTATTTTTGAAAAGAAAAATTCAAGACACTTTTTAGCTACGCCGAAATACTTCAGTCAAAATTATCAGCGACTAGATCTGATTCTTGCTCGATATGAGCGAACGCTGCTCTCTGAAATAACTGGGACCGAACAGCGCGCTCGAGTTATTGACCTCTTAAAAACCGATATTAATAATCGGTGAAATTCCAAAAATTCCCGTCTCATTGATATTGGCGAGACCAATCTGAATTCCATGCAGACTCTTTGCGAAGTTCACGAGGCCAATCTGGAGGCCATAAACTTCTTTCGCCCGATTGTAGAGACCGATTTGAGCGCCATAGATGTTGGTGCTGGGGCTGTGGTTTCCAATCAGGGCTGCCTGCAGTCCGACAACCGTTGATTCGGCTGTGATCCAATTCATACCGCCGGCCACTTGCAGGCCATAGACTTGTGTTTTTTGTGAGCTGATATTGGCAACGCCGGCCGCTTGCAGAGCCAGGATTCTGGTCATCCCTTGCGTGTAATTGAAGACGCCGGAAACTGCGACACCCACAAATGATTGCGTCGTGATGTTTCCGATGGCGCCAAAATCGAGACCGTAAAGATCGCGGTGGCGGCCCCACAAGAAACTGAGTCGTGCACCTGTGACAGTGAATTCGTCAGAGGGGAATTGAATTGGTGGAACGATAGCCACCGACACGGGCGTCACAGAAGCCGCGGCACCTGCGTCTTCGGGCATCCAAGCTTGCGAACTCAAAGCAGCGAGTAGGATAATTGTTGTCTGAAAAAAGAAACGGCGAACAGATACGTTTTTGTTTTTCATTTCATCATTAGAGAACCTAAAGCTGCAGCTCGTCGAGTCACACCGCGTTTACGTGAGCGGTCGAAGATGTGTCTCATTCTGGGACGAATAAAGAGGCCGTTCTAAATTTCTTTCGGAAAACGGCCGATAAGTCTAGGGGGCTGGTGTTGGCGTTAGTCCAGCTTTTCGAGGTGCTAATCAATGCAGAACTTCTTTACAGTCCAAAGCATAGCGATCGCTTTGTCCTTTACATCCTGCGAGTTTTTTCCAGGGGCCACAATTGACGGCAAGGGTTTTGACGAGTCTCAGTCGACTTTAGAAGTCGTGCCGAGTGTCACCAGTTTGGCGAGTACGGGTGTGGCTCTTGTGCGCTACTGCTTAAAAGACAAAAACGGCGATGCCTTTGCGGATGATGGACGAACGGTCTCTTTCGGCACAGACTCTGGAACTTCAACAGGAACATTTTCGACCGTCACATATAACGATGTGGATCACTGCTACGAGTCCAACTTTACAGCGGACGATCCAGGCACTCCCGTTGATGTTGTGGTCACAATGGACGCCTCTCCGCTTCCGGTGACGCACTCTCTAGAAGTCACTGCCCCTCGGTTAAGTTTCACGAACAACTCACGTCCGACCGTAACGGTCGAGGACCGCGTATTCACAGAGGGTGCAGCCGACTGGAATTTGACCGGAAACTGCGATCCATTCTTGGGTGCCGTTCGAATCTCGGGAGGGATCAATGCTGAAACAACAACCGTCTGTCAAAGCGATGGGACCTTTTCTGTAACTATCGATACCAGCAGCACAGATGCGCCTTACTTTGTCGCGCAGGGTGATCCTCTCATCCAGGTCACTCAAGGTGCGCTTGAGCCGATCAGCACACGGCTTTACATGACGCCAGTGGCGTGGACCAATGTTTTCATCAGTACGCGGGCGGAACTGCAGGCTATGCAGGTCGGTAACAGTCAGAGAACGAGAAATTACTTTCTAAAAAACGATATCGATTTATCTTTATTTGCTGCGACTAATAATTTTTCGCCTCTCGGCAATGATGTAACGAATTACTGGAGCGGTCGTCTCTATGGCGATGGAAGAAGAATTCAGAATCTTCACATCGACGGTGGTGGTGGACAGTACAGAGGCCTCCTTGGGTACGCAACTGGCCACGCTCAGATTTTTGACCTTCACTTTGATAACGCCGTAATTACTAACTCCGCAACTTCGGGTGCTCTGGCCGGCATGTTTAGAAACACAGAAGCGCGTGCCAGAAGAGTCTCGGTTCAAGGAAGCATCAGCGGACCGGGCGGCAATGGACTGATCATTGGTCAGATGTGGGAATCGCGCCTGTTCGACTCGTGGTCCTCAGGGACCGTCGTTGCATCCAATGTTGGTGGTGGTGGCGGTGGTGTTATCGGCATTTTGCGTGGAGGTTGGGTGTACGATACGTGGTCCGATGCGACTGTCACTGGCGATATACAAGTGGGAGGTCTGATCGGGGAAGCGTTTGGTGGCTTTCGTATTTTTATCGAACGATCCTTTGCGACCGGTTCAGTGACGGCTGCGACAGAGGGTGCGGGAGGACTTGCGGGTTCTGTAACAATCCCGTCCATCGACATCAGGATTATTGATAGCTTCGCTTTAGGCTCCGTCACAGGGTCGCTGGCCTATTCCTGTCTACCGTCGGGACCATTTTTAGGAATTTTAAAGACATCGACGTGCACGGAATCAACAAGTACGGCGGCGACAAACAACCTTTATCTTTCATCCGCCGTTTGCACGGATTGTAGTCCCCAATTCACGCGGGCTCTTCCTCAGAATCTGACGACGATTTTAACGACGATTCAAACGAGTTGGGATTTTGATTGGAAATGGAAACTCAATAGCCTTGGAACTCGCCCAGAACTCATCGCAAATCCAGGATCTCCGGACTGAGAGCCTCCTCGATATCGGATATCCGATATCGAGATATCAGATATCCGAATTTACTTAGCCACCGATAGTGGCGATCAAACCCGCGATCAAAAGCGAAACGACGCTCATGACCTTGATCAAAATCGCAACGCCTGGACCTGAAGTGTCTTTGAATGGATCGCCGACAGTGTCGCCAACAACGGCCGCTTTGTGCGCGTCCGAACCTTTTTTGTGACCGGGCAAAAGACCCTTTTCAATCGACTTCTTCGCGTTGTCCCACGCTCCACCGGCGTTCGCCATAAAGAGCGACATAGCGGCGCCCACGGCGAGAGAACCGGCAAGCAGTCCTGCAAGCATCGCGGGTCCCATCAAGAAGCCGACAGCCACGGGGGCAGCGATCGAGATGACTCCAGGGAGGATCATTTCTTTCAGCGCCGCTTTTGTCGCGATGTCGACGATGCGAGCGGGCTGTGGTTCCGCTTTTCCTTCGCGAAGACCTGGAATTTCGCGGAACTGACGACCAATCTCAACGACAATCGCTTGAGCCGCACGACCTACGGCCGTCATCGTTGTTGAACCAACGAGGAATGGAAGGATCGATCCGAGCAAGATACCGATCAAGACGCGAGCCGAAGTGAGCTCAAGCGAAATCGGCGCGAGGTTCGCCATAGCGCGAACGTGGTTCACTTCCATATTGAAGGCGCTGAACAGCGCAACGACAGTCAAAACGGCTGATCCAATCGCGAAGCCTTTGCCGATGGCCGCCGTCGTGTTGCCGACCGCATCGAGTTCATCGGTGATGGCGCGCACATCGGGACCGAGGCCGGACATTTCAGAGATTCCGCCCGCGTTGTCAGCGATCGGTCCGTAAGCATCGACCGTCATAACAACCGCTGTTCCTGCAAGCATTCCAACGGCCGCCAGAGCGATACCGTAGAGTCCCAAGTACTCATTCGCAACGCCCGCTGCGATAGCAACAACGAGAAGGGGAAGTGCGACGGATTCCATTCCAACCGCGAGACCACGGATCACGTTCGTTCCGGCGCCCGTCAAAGAGGCTTCAGCAACGAGACGAATCGGACGTGCCGATGTGTAGTAATCGGTGATGAGACCGATCAAAGCTCCACCGATGGCGCCCGCCGCCAATGAGTAAGTCACACCTTGCGAGATTTCGAAGATCGGCATGAGGACGAACGATACGATCGACAAGATGATCGGTGGAACGATCAGAGCCACGCGAAGAACCATCGCGGGGCTACCGTTCGAGAAGAAGCGTGTGACAAGAATCGTGAGAATCGAGATCACCATACCCAAAGTCGATAGAGCGAGCGGCAGCATCACTGCCGTCGTTTTGATATCGAGTGATCCCGTGACGAGATTCGCCAGCGCTTGGGGATTGATCGTGAGACCAATCGCCATCGCTGCAACGATCGCGGCGATCATCGATTCATAAATATCGGCTCCCATACCAGCAACGTCACCGACGTTGTCGCCAACGTTGTCTGCGATAACGCCCGGGTTGCGCGGATCATCTTCGGGAATATTCTCGATCACTTTGCCAGCGATGTCGGCGCCGACATCGGCCGCCTTTGTATAGATACCTCCGCCGATACGGGCGAAGAGTGCAATCGACGAAGCGCCGACGGCGAACGAGTGAATCACGGTCGCCAAATTTTTAGAGTCGTTGTGAAAAAAGTAGTAAAGTCCGCCGAGGCCAATCAGCCCGAGTCCCGCCACCGCGAGACCCATCACCGCGCCGCCGTCCAAAGCAAGAAGCAGGGCTTTTGACTTCGATTTCAGGTTTGCCGCCTCGGTCGTGCGAACGTTGGCGTAGGTGGCCGCCTTCATTCCGCAGAATCCCGCAAGCAAACTCAAGAATGCGCCAAGCACGAAGCTGCCAGCAGCAAGAGTGCCCAGAAGTACGCCCAGCAAAATCGCGACAATCACCGAGTAAAGAAAGAGAACTTTGTACTCGCGCACAAGAAACGCCATCGAACCTTCACGGATATAGCCCGCGATACGGTTCATCGTTTCGTTGCCGGCAGGCTGGGCCTTGACACGGATGTACAACACAATTGCGATCAAGAGTCCGACCGCACCAGCGATCAGCGGCGCGACCAAAAACATTTCGTTCATATATTCCCCTGTTGATTTCTGAACCTAAGGTCTTAAAGCGAAACCGCCGCGCCCGGCAAGGTTTACGCGAACGAGCCCCTTGAATTTATTGGATCAGTCGCCAACAAATTACAGAACTTCGAGCCAAAGAACGGTCATCTGGCCATTGATGCTCTCGGCAACGAACTGAATCTTTGCGCCCGCCACCAAGTTTTCAATCATTTCGCGGGTTGCAGCCTTGAAAACCATGGTCATTGGCGGCATGTCGAGGTTGGGAATCTCTTCGTGGCGTATTGTCACCTTCATGGCCGAGAGATCGACCTTTCTTACCTCGCCGTTCACAACCGGATATCCTGCGGGCGTAGAAAGAAGTTGAAGTGAGGAAGACAGCATCTCTCCACGATCTAACGAGACAGTTTCGGAACTGGCCTTCGCTCCAAAAATTACAACCGAGATCAGAATTAAACCGCAAGAGACTAAGTTTACTTTAAAGCCCAATTTTCTCATCGGATCGACATAGCTCGCTGACCCGGCGACTCACAACCATATTTTGTCTGACGCAAAGTGCATTTCAAAATTGGCGGAGAGAACCCGAAAGTAGGCGAACACCGGGGTGTAGTCGTGTTTGAGCTGGAGGCGTACGCTGAGCCGAAGGCGCTCTCAAAATCGGATCTTCAGCAAATTTCGTTGAGATTTAGTTCGATCGGCAAGGTGGCTAAGGCGACTGGGTTGTCATGGTCAGCAATTCAGGAGCGATTGAGTCCATCTCGGGTCTGGGACCATGCGCTCAAACGATTCGTAAAAAGCTACTCTTCGTAAACGTCTTTTCGATGTTTGATCAGAACGATGACAATAGCGTGCCGGCTCATGTCGAGGCGATAAACTATGCGGTAATCGCCAACCCGTATTCGTCGATGTCCGACGAAGCTATATCGCAAAGGTTTTCCGAGACCAATCGGATCGACAGTGAGCCGCGTTTCGATCGCCGTCTTGATGCGATTGCGCATTGTCTTAGGAAGCGACGGGATATCGTCTTCGACAACACTTTCAAGGTATTCGACCTGAAAGAGTTTATTTCCAGGCTTTTTCATGAGCGATTGTCTTCTTGGATTTTGCTTCGCGCTTCATTGCCATTTCTGAAAGAACTAAATCTTCATGTTTTTCGAGAGCGTCTTCAATAAGCTCTTTAGCAACGACCGACATCGATTTGTCTTCTTGCTTCGATAGCTTTTCAACCATGTCGTAGAGCTCCACATCGAGAACAACATTGAGCCTTGGATTTTTCGTTGGCATAGGCACCTCAGAACAAAGTGTATCACTAGTGGCGAACCTAAGCAAGCCCCATTATTTGCGTAGGGGTACTTGTGAATTCAAAGCGTGCGACCGCTAAGCTATTGCAGATCGCAAACCAGCAGGCCCAAGATTGACGAACTTCGCGCAAAGACGAAATCGCCCCGTTCGTTGACCGACACGACCGTTGCGCTCAACTGGCTCGATTGGGGTGAGATTGGAACGAGGTTCGCCGATGTTCCGACACGAGGGCAAGCCCTAGAAAACCACGTCCAACCACAGCCTTCTTTGTTGGGCTCATTCTGGTCAATATAAGTTCGAAGACCGTGGCCGGCGTATAACCAGCGCACATAGTAGTAGGATTGATTGTTTGTAACGTCCTTGTGGTCTGCGAGAGGTTCGATTCTGCGTGAACGATCAATATTGATGCCCTTGTAGCCTAAAGCCTTGCACACTTTATTTCCTGCTTTCGCGTCCATGGTCGAGGGAATCGCGGTAGCTGTTCGGAAAAATACTGAACGTGGATCATCGTGTCTTAATTGCGAGGGCACGGCGGTTGTGGTTAGATTTGGAACTACAACTCCAGGAAGTCGGAACCAATGCGAACCGGCCGAATTAACCAACAATCGATTCTGAACTGGCCATACCAATTTCATCGTTTCGTCTTTGCTCGTGGCGGCACAACTTCCCACGAAGTCACTTTTCCGTACGATTTTTTGCCCGTCATTCAACTGCCTTTGGGTCTGAAAGAGAGCGACTGAACACCTGTGCTGCTCGAACTCCATCGATGATGTCGAAGTCTAAAGCTTATACGATAGCTCAAGCTGTTGTTCTGAGCGTGAATCGTTACCATCGAGTGTGATCCAGCTCTTCGGGATAATTTCTTTCCCGCCAGTTTCCAAGAGAGCCAAATCAAGCGGTGATTGTATGTCGGCGTCGTAAGGGGCGAAATCTTTGATTGAAAGTAAGTTGGCTTCGGCATGAGCGAATGAGCCTAGTAGGGCAATACTGAATCCAACTAAAGTGAGTCTCATGACTTCTCCGTTCAAATTTGTTTCAAAGTGACACAAATTGCGGCTACAGTACCAATCTGCACGAGCCTCAACCGAGGCAACGGTATTTTCACATCAGTCAGGCATAGTGAGTGCTGAAAGTGTGCCAGCTCGATTCGTCTCACTCGCCCTGGGCGCGAGGGAGATTCAACCACAAGCATAATTTGGTTTTATAGACCCTTACCGACTACATCCTGTAGTTAGAAAAGGCCGTAGTGAACGAGTCGCTATTACAGTCGCGCACTACAAAATGCTTCAACTCCCGTTATTTCTCGAAATTTCGTCAGCTTTGCACAAGCAGAGGCTTCAGGTGCTTCTTCGTAAGTTATTGATTTAACTGATTTCAATTTTGCCGACGCGGTCGGCGTTTCAACTGATAAATTTGGCGGAGAGTGTGGGATTCGAACCCACGTTAGGTTTGACCCTAAACACGCTTTCCAAGCGTGCGCCTTCAGCCACTCGGCCAACTCTCCAAAAGAGGACTTTTCATCTCAAACAGACCGACTGAAGTCGACATCTTTTAGGATGAAAGGCCCTGAAGTTGATACCGGGATGACAGCGGCCCCTCCTAAAGTCACACTCAAGACCTATGGAAAATCTTAAAGTCGCCTCCGCCGTTCTTTGTGGCACTTCGGGACTTATTCTTGGGTTGTCGGTGGGTTTGGGGCTGATGACCAGTGCTGACCTGGCCACAGCGCAATCTTCGGCGGCACCGTCGAAATTTGAAGCCGAATGCCCGGAGGAGATAAAAACCAAGCAATCGCCATCGGTACCCGTGAAGGGTTGGGTCGCACACGTTGACACCGTCAATGCGCGGCAGATTTTCACTGGCTTATTGCTGCACGATGGTCACCCGAAAGAAAATACGCCGCTCTTTCCCGATGAGTCGAAAGCCCCAGGGGGTTCTGCCGCCGCGGGTGGATCGTCAGCATCGGCAGGAGCAGCGACGAGTGACGTCGTCTACAAGATGCCGCAAGGTCGCGAGACCTACTTGGCCTGTCAGTACACGAATTCGATCGTTCGACTCACCAAAAAGATCCCGGCCGGCGTCACATCTTGCCGCGTTCGCTTCTCGGAGACCCTTGGACATGTTCAAAAAGTTCTCTGCGATTGAGTCTCAGGCCCGTTTCAGGTTATCTATGGGGCCTTCTGAAAATGAGGATCTATGCTTGATTTAAAGTTCATCCGCGAAAATCCCGACATCGTTAAAAAAACAGTTCAACTGAAGCGCGTTCCCTTGAGCGTCGACGATCTTCTCGCCGCCGACCAAGCGTTGATGGATCTGAAAAAAAAGAATCAGGCTCTCAACGAAGAAAAAAACGCCAACGCGAAAAAGATGAAGGGTGCGTCTGCCGAAGAGCGGGAAACCATCATCAAACGCGGCCGCGAGATCGGCCAAGAGATCGACGCTTTGAAAGAGTCGACGGACGCGGCCGAAAAACGCCTTCAAGACTTTATGTACCTTGTACCGATGGTGCCGTCGCCGGAAGCGCCGATCGGGCCGGACGATACTGGGAACGTCGAAGTAAAAACCTGGGGAGAAAAACCGAAATTCGGTTTTAAGCCCAAAGATCACGTCGAGATTTTAAATGATCGCGGTTGGGCCGAGTTCGAGCGCATTGCCGCCGTTGCGGGCTCACGAAGTTATTCTTTAAAGGGCGACCTGGTTCTTTTGGAAAACACGCTTCTTCGCTATGGCCTCGAGAAGCTAAAGAAAAAGGGTTTCACTTTGATCAGTGTTCCGGCGATGGCCCGTGAACATGCGTTTGTTGGAACCGGACATTTTCCGACGGGGCGTGATCAAGTCTATCATCTGCAAGAAGACGACATTTACCTCGCGGGCACGGCTGAGGTCGCGCTCAACGCGCTTCACGCCGGAGAAATCCTCAACGAAGACCAGCTCCCGATTCTCTACGGCGGGGTCTCGCCATGCTTCCGTCGTGAGGCCGGAAGTGCGGGACGCGATGTGCGCGGCCTCATTCGTGTTCACCAGTTCAACAAAGTCGAGCAGTACATCCTGGGGAAAAACGACGCGGCCGAGAGCGCGCGGCTCCACAAGCTGCTTTTGGAAACATCGGAAGAAATTCTTCAGGACTTTGAACTTCACTACCGCGTGGTCGAAGTCTGCACGGGCGACATGGGCGCTGGAAAATTCAGAATGTTCGACATTGAGTCGTGGGTTCCCAGCGAGAATCTTTACCGCGAAACACACTCGTGCTCGAGCCTCCACGACTGGCAGGCCCGCCGAACAAATCTTCGGTACCGTGATAAAGAAGGAACGGTGAAGTTCGTGCACACGCTGAACAACACGGCCGTCGCGACACCGCGAATTCTTGTTCCGTTCCTAGAGCAGCACCAGCAGGCCAGCGGAAAAATTCGCCTACCGAAATGCCTGCACAATTGGATGGGCGGCGCAGCGGAACTGTAGCCCGCGAATGGCGCAGTGTTTCGCCGCTGCGGAGAAGAGACGCGTCATTGTAGAAAATAAAATGCCCCGAAAGCTCCATCTTGGTGCGATCAAGGCAGCACGGACTTAATCAAAGATTTATTAACTCGTCGAGGGCTTTTGCTTAGTACGCTGTGCGTGAATTTTTTCATCTCGTTTCGCGGTTCGGCGCGCAGAGAAGAAGGAAGATAAAACCTCAGCGCACTCTTTAGCCAAAACTCCGGCCGTCACCTCAGGTTGATGGTTCAAACGCGAATCCTTCAAGATCTCGTACAACGATTCGACAGCACCCGCTTTGGGGTCGGTTGCTCCATAGACGACGCGGTCGACTCGGGATTGGACGATCGCTCCTGCGCACATGACACAGGGTTCGAGCGTTACGTAAAGAGTACAACCCGTCAGGCGCCAGCGACCCAGCTTTTGGGCTGCCTCCCGGAGGACGCGGATCTCGGCGTGACCCAGGGGGTCGGCCTCGGACTCTTTCAGATTTCCCGACCGAGCGACGATTCGACCTCGAGGCGGGCTATCCCTAAGGCCTTCAGTTTGACCGTCAGATCCAATCTCGTTGCAAATGACGATCGCTCCGACCGGAACTTCCCCGCGAGCCGCCGCGGCTGAGGCCAACTCCAAAGCTTGGCGCATGTACGTTTCGTCGAGCTGCTGGAGGTCGTTTCGTTCTGCCATTACGCAGCAATACCGTGTGTTTAGCTGCCGTCAAGAAAGTACTTTGTCGTGCCGGGGTCACGTGCTACCCCTGTAAGCCGCGTTCGTGAGCCCAAAGGCCCATGGACGACTTTTATTGAAGGGCAGGTGATTTTAAATGGCTCTAGTTAAACTTCGAGACAACGAAAGTTTCGAGGCCGCATTCCGTCGATTCAAGAAGTCGTGCGAGAAAGCAGGCATCCTGTCGGAAGTGAAGAAGCGTGAACACTTCGAGAAGCCAAGCGTTCGACTTAAAAAGAAGTCGATCTCTGCTCGTAAACGTTTGCTCAAAAAACAAAAGAAACACGGCGAATAATTAAGGACTTAAGTTTCTTAATTTATCGGTTTTAGTTTGAGAGCCGGTTCGCCGGCTCTTTTCAGTTATGAGGTAAATCAAATGGGACTTCGCGATCAAATTTCAACGGATATCAAAGACGCGATGCGCGCCAAAGAGTCGATGAAGCTCAACGCGCTTCGCATGGTTCAGTCGGCGTTCAAAAACCGCGAGATCGAACTTCGCCCCGAGCCCATGAGCGAAGACGAACACATCGCAATTCTAAAAAAACTAGTGAAACAAAGAAAAGAGTCCATCGAGCAATACGCTGCCGCCAAACGACAAGATCTCGTCGACGGCGAAACGGCCGAACTGAAATTGCTTGAAACTTATTTGCCGGTACAGCTTTCTCGCGAACAAGTCGAGAAGGTCGTGGGCGAAGTGATGGTGGCATTAAAAGCTACGTCCGTGAAAGACATGGGCGCCGTCATGAAAGAGGTCCAAGCCCGCACAGCCGGCTCGGCCGACAACAAAATGGTGAGCGAAGTCGTCAAGCGAAGCTTGCAAACTTAGGTAGAGCGAAGCTTGCAAACGGAGGCAGAGCGAAGCTCTGCAAACATAGGCCGCGCGAAGCTTGCGGCCATAATTTAGTTAGTTCGATTTCGGGGGCATTTTTGGGAGTCAGATTTCCGCCAGACTTCGTTGATAAAGTTCGCGAAGCGAACAATATCGTCGACGTGATTGGGCCTTACACCCAGCTGCGCTCGACAGGCGCGAACTTCATGGGTCGATGCCCATTCCCTGACCACAACGACAAGACGGCGAGCTTTTCTGTCAGCGAAGACAAACAACTCTACAACTGTTTTGGCTGCAAAAAATCGGGGAACATTTTTACGTTTCTTCAGATTTTTAACGGCTACTCGTTTCCTGAATCGATCGAGTTTCTTGCGCGCCGAGCGAACATCGCTCTTCCCGAGCGCGACGAAGATCCGAGGGAGAAAAAGAACCGTGATCTAAAAGAGAGCGTGCTCTCGCTCAATCGCCTGGCGGCTTCGTATTTCGCCAATTCATTTCAAAAGTTACCCGCTTCGAACTCGGTCCGTGTCTATGCTGAAAAGCGTGGGCTCACGCCCGAAATTGTCGAGACGTTTCAAGTCGGTTTTTCTCCCGACGATTGGCAGGGACTTACGAACACGATGAAGGCTCGAAGAATCGCGCTTCCAGTGGGTGAAAGCGCCGGGCTTTTAAAGAAATCCAGCCGTGCGGGCGGAGAGTCGCATTACGATCTCTTTCGCGGCCGTCTCATGTTTCCAATCGTTTCAACCTCGGGCGATGTCTTGGGGTTCGGAGGCCGGATTTTGGGGGAGGGCGAGCCAAAATACCTGAACTCGCCCGAAACCCCCGTTTTTCATAAAGGCCGGGTCCTCTATGGTCTTGACGTCACGGCCCGGTTTATCCGGTCCCAAGATGAGGCCATTATAGTCGAAGGTTACATGGATGCCGTCGCTTTGTACGGTGCGGGCTTGAAGAATGTGGCCGCCATTCTTGGTACCGCTTTCACGCCCGAGCATGGAAAACTGATCCGACGCATGACCCCAAATGTGGTGATGCTTCTCGACGGAGACCGGGCCGGAATTCAAGGGGCCGAGCGAAGTTTGCCGGCGCTATTGGCGGCCGACATCCGACCTCGGGGTGTGATTTTGCCGGAAGGTATGGATCCCGACGACTTTCTTCGTGAACGCGGGGTCGAAGCTTTGCGCAATGAAATGGAGCGAGCCGGTGATCTCTTCACTCTTCTCCTCACGCGTCATTGGATGTCGGGCTACCGGGCGACCGCGCAGGACAAGCTCTCTGTTGTCGAACAGGCGGCCTCAGCCCTAGCGCCAGCGGGACTTGAGCTTTTAGAGCAAGCGATGGCGGAGCTATTCATTGGTGAGATGGCGAAGTTTTTAGATGTGGATTCGACGTGGGTTCGAAAAACTTTGACGTCAAAAATCGCTGCTCTTAGTGGGAGAACGCCGCGACCTGTCGCCGTTCTTAGTTCCGCGCAAAATTCCGTGCCAAGTTTAGATCCTGCTAAGGCTGTCATAGGAGAAATATCGCGCCACGATGAATTTCAGACGTCGCATTCAGCGCAAATTCTCGATTCTGCATCAACCGGGCCAACAGCGATGATCGATCTTTCCAGCGTGTCGCGAGAAGAGCTCGCAGCGTTGGGCCTACTTTTGCAAAGCAAATTCCTGATGGAAGATTTGAGTGAAGCAACGAAGGAATGGTTTGCCGCTGGCGGTGCCAGGGAAGATCACCCAATTGCGTTTTTACTCGATGACCCGGCGGCTCGGAAGGTTGCTGGAATTGCGCTACGCAAGTATGGACATCAGCCGGAAGGTTTTGCTACCGTGGCTGCTTCACTGCTGAATAGCATAGCGCAACCCGAGATTCTCTCAAAGAGCCTCTCGGAGGCGTTGTCGGGCATGGGCCCGGGCAGTCCTATCGGAGCTTCGGCGGAAAGTGATCGGCGACAAATGGCGAGAATTCTAAATGCAATTCAACGTCGTCGTAAGCAGGTCGATCTCGATCAGATAAGCCGTCGTATTCGCGAAATGAAGTCGCAAGATGAAAATAAAGATTTAATGGAAAAGTTTGTGATTATTCAGCGTGAGCTTCGCGAGATCGAGAACGAACGACGTTCTTTTGATCGCGAATAAAGTCAGCAGCAGAGACCAGAGCCCGGAGGCCGAATGGCAATGAAGAGTGATTCGAGAACATCAGGACCGAACGAACCAAAAGTTTTGGGCGTGCCTGAACAGAATGCGTTGATCAAAGACGAGATTGAGCGTTTCACGCGGATGAGCCGCGAGAAGGGCTTCATCACGGTTGAAGAACTCAACGATCTTCTGCCGGCCGAGATCATCGATGCGAGCGTTCTCGACACATTCATGTCGGCTCTTGATTCTGCGGGCGTGATTATCACTGAGCCCAGCCAGAAAAAAGATGGCGACGAAGAAGGCTCTTCGTTCCTCGCGGACCCAGACGCGGAAGAAGAAGAAAAAGACGAAGACGAAGAGAAGGCCGAAGACGAAGACATGAAGGGCAACGACCCTGTTCGTCTTTACTTACGCAAGATGGGAAGCGTTTCGCTTCTCACGCGCGAAGGCGAAGTTGAAATCGCTCGTCGTATCGAAAAAGGTGAGCGAGAAATCGTTCGCGCGATTCTTTTGTCGCCAATCGGAACGACCGAGATTATCCAGTTGGGCGTTCGCCTCGATCAGGGCCGTATCAAAGTAAAAGCGATTTTCCGTGGTCTCGAAGACGAAGAGACTCAGTACGACGAGCAAGAGTATATCGAAAAAGTACACTCACTCATCGACGAAGTTAAAAAGTACCAGGCGAAAGCCGTGAAGCCATTTTCGGTTCTTCGCGAAGAGGGCATCAATCCAAAAGTAAAACAAGAAGCTGAAAAAGATATGTTCGCGTTGAACGCGGAAGTGATGGGTCACTTTGAATCCATTAACTTCAACCGTAAGACGATCAACCGCATCGTGATCAAGTTTAAAAACTTGCTCAACCGTATGACCGTTCTTCGTCGGCGAACTCGTGAAGGCCTTCAGAAGACCTTCACAAACGATCTCGATCAGCTGACCGCACGCTACAAGCTTGTTGAGTCGAACGATAAAGAGCTTACAAAAATGACTCGCGATACGGGACTCACGTTCCAGAAGTATCGTCAGCTCTACACGCAAGCCATCGATGCCGACAGCCGTATGAAGCGTCTGCACGATGAAACAGAAATGAATTTCAATTGGATCCGCGATACGTACACGGCCATCTGGAAAGGTGAGCGCGAAGCGGATGCAGCGAAAGCGGAATTGGTCGAAGCCAATCTTCGTCTCGTTGTTTCGATCGCGAAGAAGTATACAAACCGCGGTCTTCAGTTCTTGGATTTGATCCAAGAGGGCAACATCGGTCTGATGAAGGCTGTTGATAAGTTCGAGTACCGTCGGGGTTATAAATTTTCGACCTACGCGACGTGGTGGATCCGTCAGGCGATCACGCGAGCGATCGCCGACCAGGCCCGCACGATCCGTATCCCTGTTCACATGATTGAAACGATCAACAAGCTTGTGCGCACGTCGCGCTACTTGGTTCAAGAACTTGGCCGTGAGCCAAACCCTGAAGAGATCGCCGAGAAAATGGACATGCCTGTGGACAAAGTCCGCAAGGTTTTGAAGATCGCAAAAGAGCCGATCTCTCTGGAGACTCCGGTGGGTGAAGAAGAAGATTCGCACTTGGGCGACTTCCTGCCAGACACGAAAGTGATCAATCCGGCCGAAGCGATTGTGAATTTGAACTTGGCCGAACAAACACGTCGTGTTCTTTCGACGCTCACACCGCGGGAAGAAAAAGTCCTTCGCATGCGGTTTGGCATCGGTGAAGAGAGCGATCACACGTTGGAAGAGGTTGGACAGGATTTCAACGTGACCCGAGAACGTATTCGTCAGATCGAGGCGAAGGCGCTCCGAAAGCTGCGTCACCCATCACGTTCGGGAAAACTTAAAACATTCATGGATTCAAGCGGCCAGTAGGTCGTTATCGAAAAATCTGCCTTCGGCAGGTGATTTTGACTGTGAAAACTTAAATACGGGTCTGAACGATGTTCAGGCCCGTTTTCATTGGCGCCGAGGAACTTCGACGGACCCATCATCTATTGATAGGAGTCTTGGGGAGTTCTTCTAATCAGACGGTGAGGGCGCCAGGATGATTTCGAAAGTACCGCGGTCGACAGTTTTCCATTCAGTTTTATCCCGAATCTTATTTCTCACGCTAGTTTCTGGGTTTTTTTTCACATTCACTGCGTGTTCCCCCGAGGCAGATAGTGTTGATAAAACTCGTGGTGACACCGAAGTTGCCGGAAGCGACCAGATCGATGTCGAAACTTCGGAGATGATTAATTCGCAGTCTGTCGGCGCAGCTGGTGCACCACACGAAAAAGCCGTGCTGGGTGTCCAGTTGCTGTCGGCGAAGGGCGAGCGTGCGGGAGAGTGCACCGCTATCCTGATTCGCGATGATGCGGTTTTATTAGCGGCACACTGTTTTGACCGAACCCTTGTTCCTGCGATGAACCGGATCATCGTTCACACCAACCACGATATGAATAGGGTCCGACCCAACGATCCAACTTCACGCGAAGTCACTCACTGGGTCATTCACCCCTCCTACAACACTCTTCTGGAAGTCGCGGAAGGGATGAAGCCGCCACACTACGATAATGACATCGCTATCGCTTTTCTGAATAGTCCGTTTAAAACGACGCGGCCTCAGCTTCTGGCGTCACCAGATCAAAGCCTCATTCCCGGAATGACCCTTACGACCTACGGATACGGTCGCGCCGTTGATTGGACGGATTCGCAAAGAACCGTAGCTGCCAAGCGCACAAACACTCGCCAGCGCGGGACAGTCACGATCTCCGATCAAATGGTGTTAGCTAAAAATCTTACGACTGTTGATTCGAAGAGCAGCATCTGCCAGGGCGACTCGGGTGGTCCCGCTTATCTGATTGAAAGAGGGAAGCCCCCTGTTGTCGTCGGTTTGAACAGCGGTTCCAACGGAAAAGTTATTTTGGCGAAATCTAATTTTCGAAACTGTCGCGGCCAAAGCGTCATTTTGCCGATAGCGCCTTTTCGAAATTGGATTGATCAAACATTGATGGAGAATCGACGATGAAGAACACTTTTTGCGGCCGGTCTTTTTTGCGTGCAGCGATTTTATTTGTCGGCCTTCTGGTTTCGCTGGGAGCGGTGAAGCCTGTTTTTGCTCTTGAAGATGACGGTCGACCGTATGTCGACTTCGCAAGGAAGATTTCATCGGAGGCTGACAACGGATATGTTCCGCTTGTCATTAATGCCTATGACACCCATGCCCTAAATATTTTAACGAACTACTTGGCGAAGATGGAGCGGACGTCAGATTCAGGCGTTAGTGGAGCCCAGTGCGCGGCTTTTCATGATCGCTCGACGAATGATCGGCTTATCGACATTCGCTACGCCCTGGGATATTTCGACGATTCGACCGGTCTTTCTTTTCAGTGGGCCGGTTACGACTGGGGTAAGTCGGTGAGTCTGGATGAGGGCGTGTGGATGGCGGTCCGCACACTTCTGATGTCGTCATGTGCCAATGGATCGCGCCGTTTGTGCGAGTTTAAAGAACTCACTTCGGCTTCAGATCGTCTGCGAAATGGGGAGACCGTTCTCACTCGCTCGATGAATGTCCACGGTCAGTCTGTTGAGGTGCGAGTCACATTGACTCACGCGTCGGCGAGCCCGTTTTACGAAAGAAACCGAGGTCCTCTTCGCGCTAAACAAGAACGTTACACGCGTGTCTCGGAAGAAAACTTTTTCGGAGGACTACGATCGGCTGATTATGTGTTCTACATGGGGCACGCGCGCAATGGCGGCGGACCTGATTTCAATCCTCCGCGCCTCATGGCTAATGGAAAGCCCAACTACCTGGGCTACTACCGAAAGGCCTACCCGGGGATTTCTCGGATGACGAAAGAGATCAAATCGAGCGGGAACAAAAATGTGACGCTCGGCCTTTTCGCCTGTGACTCGAAGCTTCACTTTCATCGACGTCTTTTGGCGAACAACAAAAATCAAAGCATGATCCTGACTTTGGGTGGCGAGGGCATGTTGGATTACACTGACACCATGATGGTTTCGATTGGCTATCTTGAGGGGCTGCTTCGCGGTGGCTGTGGAGCGGGTCTTGATCAATTTGCACGAGTTACGGCCAGAGAGCGCGCGGCTTACCAGCAGTACAATGTGAAATAGTACGCCGCAAACAGGTGTTTCACTTGATTGCTATGGGGGGATCGGGGGATGTTGTTCACATCACCGATTTTTTTCGTGGGGGTTTAGCTTAGCTGGTTAAAGCAGCCGGCTCATAACCGGCGGATCGCAGGTTCGAGTCCTGCAGCCCCTACCATTTCGCCTGCGCGAAATGGCTACAGGAATTCACGAATTCTCGTATTCCTGAATTCAAGTATTCGCCGTGCTCGAGAGGCGTGCGCTTG